>DAIDJC010000083.1 GCA_027451565.1 Limisphaerales bacterium
GTTTGAGAGGGTGTTGTTCATGTTGGGTGTGGGCTGCGGATGGACTGTCCCAGGGTTTCTGGGCGAGTGAAGAGGTGGCCCAATTCTCGATACGGGCAATCAGGTTGGGATTGGCGAGCCAATGGGCAGCCAGGGCCAGGCGTCGCTGCGGATGGTTGGCGGGCCGCAATCCTTGGAGATGCCAAATGGAGCGGGGTAGTTGATGGTTCGCATGAGCATCCCGCTCGCGCCACCAGGCATCCCAGGTTTTTCGGACGTAGAGATTTGAGGTCGGCCGGTTTTGGGTTAACTCTGGCGGTAATAACCCGCTTAAACCAAGGAGGCGCGCTTGATATTCCCAGACGGCGGAGAGGTGGTGATCCCATGCCGGGCGAGTTTCAGCGAGGCGCTGCATGGGCCAGGCATTATGCTTATAACCCAGTGCACGAAATAAAAACTCCCAAAAAGCTGTTTCCCAACCGGCCTGGCGGGACCGGGCCAGGATGGCTTGGGCTCGATTTTGGAAACGGGTAAGGGACGCGGCTTCGAGGAGGGCTGAGATTTGTTCCTGGGAAAGTCCGCGCAAGGGGGCTGAGCATTGTCCCTGAAAGACCTCGGGCAGGCCGACACGCATATCGAGGGTGGCGGCCAGTTCAGCCAGCGGGCAATCCAGGACATCGGCAAGAGAGAGGATGGGCAGGGTGGTGGATATTTTTCCTGGCGGCTCCCAAACCACTTGCAGACGCACATTTTCGAACGCCAGGTTTTGATCATGCCCATGCGCTCGCCAGCCGGCCGCCTGCAAATCAATTTCCACATCCCCAAACACGGGCGGATCATCCTGCCACTGGAGAACAGCCTTGCGGAAATCCGGCCCCCCTTCCCGGCTGATAAAGCCCGGGTGCAGCACACGCAGTCTGCGCCCATCCAGGGTGGTGAGACGGTCACGGGAAAGACGTTGCTGCTGCCAGATGGCCTGGAGCAGTTTCTCCGGGGGCGCCTTGCCGCCATCACTCATTTGGTCAGGCAGCCTCAATCGCTGTCGCCAGGCTGAATAAAACTCATATAGTTGAGATTGCACCACCGGATTTTTTGATGGAACGGGACTTGTGTCAAGCTGGCCGGTTGCGCAGACGGGTTGTCAACCTGCCGGGAATGGGAATGAATGCCGCAGCCAGGGCAAGGGCGCGATGGGAAATTTTATTCGCCAGACCCCGTGGAATTTGCGTATATTCCCTGGAAGGGAAAATGGACGGCACGCACATGATCGAGGTCAACCACCTGACCAAGCGTTACGGCGGCAGGACTGCGGTAAATGACATTTCATTTACAGTGGCCCGGGGGGAGATTGTGGGTTTGCTGGGGCCAAACGGGGCGGGTAAAAGCACCACCATGCGCATGCTTTCGGGTTTTCTCCCGGGAACAAGTGGCAGCGTGCGCATTGGCGGGTTTGATGTCGCCCACGAGGCGGACGACGTGCGACGAAGGATTGGTTACATGCCCGAGAACAATCCTTTGCACCCTGAGATGCGGGTGCGCGAATACCTGAAATTCCGGGCCAGGCTCAAGGGGTTGGGCTGGTGTGAATCCCGGAGGCGAGTGCAGGTTGTGATCGAGCAATGCGGTTTGGGAGACGTTTGCAGCAGGGTGATTGGCCAGTTGTCAAAAGGCTATAAGCAAAGGGTGGGACTGGCGGATGCCCTGGTGCATGAGCCGGAACTGATCATTCTGGATGAACCAACCATAGGTTTGGATCCACAACAAATTCGTTCGGTGCGGGCATTGATCAAAAATCTGGCCGGACACCACACCGTTTTGATATCCACGCACATTTTGCCGGAGGTGGAAATGATGTGCGGGCGGGTTTTAATCATGTTTGGCGGAAAGGTCCTGGCCTCGGACACGCCTGAGAATTTGCAGAGGCGCATGTCTGGCGGCAGCCAGGTCATTGCAGAAATAGCAGCCCCAGAACCGGATTTGCGCCAGGCCCTGGATCAATTAATGGAGGTGGAGCGCTGGGATGTTTCACCAGCGGACGGGGCGTTTTTTCGATGCGCCTTGACGGGTTTGAACGGAAGCGACCTGCGCCCGGCGATTTATCAACTGGCTTGGCGGCAGGGTTGGATGCTGCGGGAACTGACACGAAGCCGGTATTCGCTCGAGGATATCTACGTGCAAGTGACCCAGCCTGGGACGGAGGATCTGGAATGAGGGTGTTCTGGACACTTTTGAGGCGGGAACTGGCCAGCTTTTTTTTGTCTTTTCAAGGTTACGTGATCATTGCTGCCATGACCTTGCTGGTGGGATTGAGCTTTGTGGTGCTGGTTGCCGGGGTGGGCAATGACCCCTTCACCGAGCCGGTCACGGAGATGTTTTACAGCACATTCTATTTCTGGCTCATTCTGCTGCTCGGAACGCCGGTCATCACCATGCGCCTGTTTGCTCATGAAAAGGCGACTGGCACGTTCGAGACACTCATGACCACGCCGGTGGGGGATTTGCAGGTGGTGGCGGCAAAATTCACGGCGGCCTTGTCGTTTTACATGGTTTCATGGCTGCCGCTCATGGGCTGCCTGCTGGTGGTGAGGCATTTTACCAGTCAGACCGCCGCCTTGGACCCGGGGACCGTGGGGGGCGTGTACCTGGGCATCCTGCTGCTCGGCGCAGTATTCATTTCCCTGGGGTGCCTGGCGTCGGCCATGTCCCAAACCCAGGTCATGTCCGCGATCATCAGTTTTGTGCTGGGCGTGAGTCTTTTTTCGCTGGCTTTCCTGGCCAAATCAACGCCGGTGAATGACCACTGGCAGACCCAGGCCATCTCAACCTTCAACCTGTTTGACCAGATGCATGATTTTGCCAGGGGCGCGGTGGACTCGCGGGCGGTGGTGTTTTCGCTTTCCACCACTTTTTTCTTTTTGTTTTTAAATTTGCGCGTGCTGGAAAGCCGCCGCTGGAAATGACATGAGCCGCCCCCCAGGTCCCCCCAGCTTCGCCCGCATCCAACGGTGGAAGACCGGCTTGGACAGGATGGTGCGTTGCCTGATCGTCCTGGCCACTGTGATCATGGTCAATGTCTTTGCCAGCCGGTATTACCATCGTTTTTACCTCAGTTCACAGACCCACGTCGCCCTCTCCTCCCGCTCTCTGGCCATTGCAAATTCCATCACCAATCAGGTGACCGTGACCCTTTACTATGACACCCAGGATTCGGCCAATTTTTATTCCACGCTGTATGCGCTTGCCTGTGAATATCATGAAGCCAACCCCAATATCACCGTTCGCACGGTGGATTATGAGCGGGACCCAGGCGAAGCGGAGAAGGTGAAGAAAGAATTTGATTTGCCCGGAACCCCGGAAAGCCCCAATGCCCCTCCGAACAAGGACTTGGTCATTTTTTCAAGCGGCAAACAGCATGATTACGTTCCCGGCGAGGCGATTGTAAAATATCGCCTGGAACGAACCGCCCCCGATGATCCGGGCCAGAAAGAGCTGCAGTTTCGCAAAAAACCCGTTGCCTTCAATGGAGAGGTCATGTTCACCTCCAAATTGCTGGCCATGGCCCATGTCCAGCCTTTGCGGGCCTATTATGTTCAGGGGCATGGAGAGGCCTCGCTGTCTGACACCACAGAACCCGGATATGCCAAATTCGGGCTGGCCCTGGCCCAAAATGACCTACAAGTGACAAATCTGGAGCTGCTGGGCAGTGGGGATGTGCCCATGGATTGCGCCCTGCTGATCATTGCCGCACCGATACGGGCGCTGGATCCGACCGAGCTTCAAAAAATTGATCGTTACCTTGGCCAGGGTGGCAAGTTGCTGGTGCTTCTCAATTATGAATCCTTGAATGTCTCGATTGGATTGGAGCCCATACTGCAACAGTGGGGCATTAATGCAGTGCCTGGATATGTCAAGGACCCGGATAATTCAATCGGGGACCAAGTGGTGGTGGTGCGTGATTTTAATCCCAAAAGTTTTGTCAATCCGCTCACGCAACTTGCCTTGGAAATGGTTTTACCCCGGCCAATCGCTGCGGTCAATTGGGCCACGCCACCCGCCAATCCGCCGCAAGTGGATGAGCTGGCTTTTTCAAGCGGCCAATCCACCCTGGCGGGTGATCCCTCCGCCACCCGGCGCCCTTATCCCTTGATCGCTGCCTCGCAAGCCAAGGTCGTGGCGGGTCGAACGCAGGTCCGTGGAATCACAAGGATCGTGGCGGTGGGCGATTCCGTGTTTTTGGACAACCAGATCATAGATGCCGCCGCCAACCGTGATTTTTTGAATTACGCGGTCAACTGGCTTTTGGATCGTGAAGAGCTGCTTTCTGGAATCAATCCCACGCCGGTGACGGAGTATCGGCTGGTTCTGACCCGCGCACAGGCCAGGCAGTTGGATTGGGCTTTGCTGGCAGGCCTTCCTGGCGGGGTGCTTTTTATTGGTTGGTTGGTTTGGCTGGTGCGAAGAAAATGAAATCACACGCAACAGCATTCTGGTTTTTATTGGCGGCGATCCTTTTTTCCGCCCTTTGGCTGGACCACCACCATCGGGCTGGAAAAGTGGTCGAGCCTGCATTGCTGCCCGGATTCCAAGCCGATGCCGTGACGACAGTGGAAATCATTCCCGCCGGTTCCCAAGCCATCCAAGCCGGGCTGGATCAAGGCCAGTGGCGTCTCGAAAACCCGAGCGTGTATCCAGCCCAAAACCAAGCCATTGGATACCTGCTGAAACAACTGGGTGCCATCACGCCCGCCTCTCATTTGGCATCCGGGGAGATGCAGGACCCCGGGCATATGAACGCCACTTACGGCTTTGATCCCCCTCAATTCACAATAAAACTTGAGTCAGGTTCCCAACAATGGCGTTTGATGGTCGGTAACCGAACGGCGCCGGGGGATCAGGTTTTTGTGCAGGTGGAAGGGTTGCCAGGGGTCTTTGTGACAGATGCAGCCTGGCTTCAGGCCCTGCCGACCCGCGAGGAGGAGTGGCGGGATACCTCTTTGCTTCGGGACCAGGCAGAGTTTGATGTTTTGGATATCACCAATGGGGTGAAAGCAATGGAATTGAGGCATGACCCGGAAAGCCACTTGTGGAGAATGACCCGTCCGTTGGAGGCCCGGGCCGATAATGAGGAGATCACCACCGCACTGGAAAAACTGCGTTCCACGCAGGTCACCTCCTTTGTGAAGGACGGATCCGGGGCGGATCCTTCCGTTTACGGGTTGAATCCGCCAAGTCTAAGCATCCGATTGTTTCGTGGCACACAGGAGCCGGACGGGATGGACTTGGGCAGCCCCGTTCCGGGCACGAATGGGTTGGTTTATGTAAAACGAGCGCGCTATGACCAGGTGGCCACTGTGCCGGAGGCGGCCTTTGCCACGTGGCGGGGTGCGGTCAATGATTTCAGGGACCCTTATCTGATGGAAATCACAAGGCCTGTCAAAGAAATCCATGTTGCAGGGGCCTCTCCATTCACACTTCAGCTTGCCGGGTCGAATGCCTGGCGGATGGCTGGCCAAAACCTGTCTGTGGATCCGGACACGGTGGGGGATTTCCTGAAAATCCTGGCCGGGCTGAGAATAAAGGCCTTTGTAAAAGACAACAACACAGCCACGGATTTAAAGGGTTTTGGATTGGATGATGATTCGGCCACCAATCAAATTGCCATCGTTTGCAGGGGCGCTGGCACCAACGAGGATACAACGCGAATTTTCTTTGGCCAGGTGGAGTCCAACGCAGTCTATGTGCGACGAAGCGATGAAACCTCAGTTTATTCAATTGCCTTGGATGATTACAACCAGGCGCGACTCTACGAGAGTCCCTGGTTTTTCCGCGACCGCAGGATTTGGGATTTTTCAGAGACCAACGTGGACCGAATCACCTTGGAACAGAACGGAAAAACCCGGGTCTTGATAAGGGACGGGGTGAATGACTGGTCTTTGGCCCCCGGATCACAGGGCATCATCAACCCACCGGCCTTGGAGGAAGTGGCACACCGGCTGGGTAAGTTAAAAGCCTGGGGCTGGATGGGACGAAATATCCCGGAAAAGCAGGGGGGATTCATGCCGGGCAACCTGAAGATCACGGTTCAATTGAAGGATGGAACCAGGGACTCGGTTGCATTTGGCGCTGAATTGCCCCGGGCAAATACCGCGCTGGCCGCAGTGCAATTGGACCAGGATCGGTGGGTTTTTGTATTCCCGCCCGTAGTTTACCAATTTGTAGCCACTTACTTGACCATCCCACCGACTGGACCTTGATATGGCGGGTTTTTGGGGCCATTGTCGGCGGACTTTCCGGTGGTGCCGGGTTGCGGCTTGGCTCATGTTGCTGGTGGTGTTGGCGGTGTTTCTCTGGTTTAACAAGGAAGGATTGCCTGATGGCTTGAAAACCAAGCTTTTGGATGCCATGAAACAGAGAGGGGTGACCTTGGAGTTTCAACGCCTTCACCTCAGCCCTCTTCGTGGGTTGGTGGCTGATGAGGTCCAGTTGGGTGGTTCCAATGCCATGACTGCGGTGCGTTTTCGTGCCCGGCAAGTCCAGCTCAGGCTGGATTACCCGGCGTTGCTTCATGGCCGGTGGTTGCTGGACGGTTTAAGGGTCCGGGACGGCACCTTGACACTGCAAGCGAGCGCCACAGAATTTTTGGCAGTCACCAATCTGCAATCAAGCTGGAGGTTTGAATCCCAGGATACCTGGGTGGTGGACCAATTTGAGGCGGAATTCGAAGGCTTGCGGGTGAATCTTTCAGGGCAGTTGATCCATGCGCCCGAGGTTGCCAATTGGGCCATTAACTCAGGCACCAGGCTGAACCTTCCGCACCCGTCTGCTTCCCCGAACCGCAGCAACCTTGGTCCCTTCATCGGCCAGCTCATTCGCGCCCGTCAAGACATGACTTGGGTGGGGCATCCCACGCTGGCTTTGTTTTTGGATGGGGACGCCCGGAATATCCATTCCATTTCCCTGAGGTGGGAAGCCCGGCTGGAGGAACTCGAAACCCCCTGGTTTATGGCACGCTCCATCCAAGCTGCAGGTTTGTTGCAAGCACCTGCCAACGCCAGCTTATCCAGCAATGCAGATTTGGGGTTTTGGACCAACTTGGAGCCTTTTTCCCTGGAATGCTCCCTCCACGTGAATGATTTTCAAATGGATGGTCTGGACCTCGACAGCCTTGATATGGGCGGGGACTGGATGGCCCCGGCTGTTTACATCAAAAAATGCCGGGCTCAAATGGCCGGTGGCAGTGTGGATGGAACGGCTCTTCTGGACATTCGCAATCGCTCCCTATCCTTTACAAACGATTCGAGCTTTGACCCGCACCTGCTTTCCAGATGGTTGCCAGCCGGTTTGCGCGTCGAGTTGGGCAACTGGCTCTGGACACGCCCGCCTGAGCTTCACGCTTCAGGCCATTCCTTGCTGCCACCCTGGACGAATGCGCCCGCTTCCTGGCCGCAGTGGGTGGCTGCCAATGCCAGCGTAACCGGACAGGTCTCATTCACAAATGCCGTCGTCAATGGACTGCTGGTGGATTGGTTTCAGGGACATTTTGATTACATGCATGATCACTGGAACTGGAACGCCTTCCATTTCAAGCAGGGATTGACTCAACTGGAATTTGCAGGCGAGGCGGATGAGGCCACTCACCAATTGGCGGGCGCCTTGCATGGCACGGTGGACCTGGCTTCGGTGCGTCCCTTTTTCAACCAGACAGATGACAGCCGGTTTCTCCAATCTTTTCACCTGAACCAGCCTGCGGGAATAGAACTGGAAGTGGCGGGTCAGGACACCAACTGGACAGGCTTGCAAGTTCGTGGAACAGCCAGCCTGACCAACGCAATCGTGGATGGCGCGCCTGGACAATATCTGCGCCTGGACCGGGTCCAATCCTCATTTGAATGGTCCAACCGATGCTTGACGCTGCCGGATTTCATGGTGAGGCAGGGACACACTCGTCTCTCGGGCGGCGTTTCTGGAAACCTCCTGGATGGCGAAATGAACCTGCGTGTCGAGGGTGATTTTGACCCTGAAACCCTTCAACCCCTGTTGCCAACCGATCAGGCACGAATGGGGCTGGCGCTGATTCACCTGGAAAATCCCATGGCCTTTCGTGTGTCCGTTTGCGGCAACTGGCGCAATTTGGAGAGCCTGACGGCCACCGGTAATCTGGCCTGCACCAATTTTTCCATTCGCGGACAGGCCGCGGACGAGGTGACCGGCAATTTCATGTACACCAACCGGGTGCTGAGGTTTTTTAATCCCCAATTAAGCCGGATGAACCACTCCCAGAACATCCGGGCAGACGCCGTGACCCTGGATTTCGCGCATGGGACCATTTTTTTTACCAACGGATTCAGCGCCGCAGACCCCATGTACGTGGTGCGGTGCATCGGACCAAAGACAACCGAATTGGTTGAACCCTATCATTTTCCAGGCCTCCCGACCGCCATGGTGAATGGTTCAGCACCAATGCGGGATGTCCAGGACCCGGACCCGATGAACGATGCGGATCTCACCTTTGTTGTCCTCAAACCCACGCCTTTCCAGTGGCAAAACCTCAAATCCAAGGGAGTCATGGGGATCATTCATTGGAAGGGGCAGCAGTTGATCCTGACCAACCTGGTTGGCGAGGTTTACGGCGGGAAAGGATGGGGCAATGCGCATTTTTATTTTGATCCCGGCCGGCCGGATGCCCGTTTCACTTCCATGGTGACAGTTACCAACGTGAGTTTGCATGAGTTGATTGCTGATGTTTCATCCCCCACCAACGCGCTTCAAGGGTTGTTGAGCGGCACCTGGAAAATAACCGATGGTGACACAGGGGATTGGCACACTTGGAATGGCGGCGGCCATGCTGGTTTGCGCAACGGCCTTTTATGGAATATCCCCCTGTTTGGGCTGGCATCCGGTGCCCTGAACCGCGTTTCGCCAGGATTGGGAAACAGCCGGGCCACTGATGCCACCATGGATTATGTCATGCAGCACGGGGTGATTCACTCCGATCTTCTGGAGTTGCATACGCCCACCATGCGCCTTGAGTATTCGGGAACCGTGGATTTGGATGAACACGTAAATGCTCGCGTAACGGTCCTTTTGCTGCGCAATACCCCGGTAGTGGGGCCCTTGGTCAGCACCGCGCTTTGGCCCTTCAGTAAAATTTTTGAATGCCAGGTCGGCGGCACCTTGGAGAAACCCAAGGTTACCCCACTCTGGCTGCCATCCCCGGTGTCAGAAATGCTGCTCATGCCGCTGCATCCCATCCGCACACTGGAAGACTTTGTAAATCCACCCTGATGGATTTTGGCATGGCCCGTCGGCTGGAAGGCTTTCCCCAAAGGCGGGAAATGCCCCATTCGCTCCCCGGAGAGGTTGAGAATTCATTGTCCTGGCGGTGGAAACGGATTATGCTGGCGCGGATGAGCAGGCTTTTGCTGATAGATGATGAGGAAGATGTGCGGTATTCCATCCAAAGGATCTTTGATTCGCCGGACATGGAATTGGCGACCACGGCGAGTGGTGAGGAGGGGCTTAAAATCATACCAAAGTTCAAGCCTGACCTGGTGCTGATGGACGTGCGGATGGCTGGCATGAGCGGTTTGGAGACTTTGCGCCGCATCCGGGTCTCGGACCCGAAGCTGCTGGTGATATTAATGACTGCCTACGGCACGACCCAGACGGCGATAGAAGCCATGAAGTTGGGCGCTTACGATTATCTCTTGAAACCGTTTGACGCGAACAAGCTGAAGGAGATCGTGGGCAATGCGCTGAAGGCAGCGAGGGACATGAGGCAAATGGTCTCCTATGAGCCGCTTCTGGAAACCGAGGATTATGAGCTGGGAATCGTGGGACGCAGCGAGCCGATGCAGCAGGTATTCAAGCTGGTTGGACAGGTGGCGGCAAGTGACGCCACGGCTTTGATCACGGGGGAAAGCGGCACCGGCAAGGAGTTGGTCGCCCGTGCCATTTACCATCACAGTCATCGCAGCAGCCAGGCCTTTCTGGCGGTCAATTGTGCCGCCATTCCCGAGCAACTTCTGGAGAGCGAATTGTTTGGCCATGAACGGGGCGCGTTTACCGGTGCCACCAACCAGCGCGTGGGGAAATTTGAGCAGTGCAACCGGGGCACGCTGTTTCTGGATGAAATTGGGGATATGACACCCCCGACCCAGACAAAAATCCTGCGCGTACTGCAAAGCGGAATTTTTGAGCGCGTGGGCGGCAACTCCTCCATCCAGGTGGATGTGCGCATCATTGCGGCCACGAACAAGCCCCTGGAGGCGGCGGTGGCAGCCAGGCAGTTCCGGGAAGATTTATTTTACCGGCTCAACGTGGTGCGCCTGCACCTGCCCCCGCTCAGGGACAGGCGCGAAGACATCCCTCTCCTGGTGAATTACTTTTTAAAGAAGCTTGCACGGGATCACAATCATCCACCCAAGTCTGTCGCAGCAAATGTAATTCGTGTGCTGGAGAAGTATCATTGGCCGGGTAACATTCGCGAGCTGGAAAATGCCATCCGGCGCGCACATGTCATGGCCAAGAGCGGCGCCATTTTGCTTGGCGATTTACCCCCGGAAATCTCAGGACTTGCCACAGGGGCCAGTGGAGCAAGCCCGGCAGGACCAGCCCTGGACGGTGCCAACCAGGATTCCGCAGGCTTGGCGCGCCAATTATTCCAGTGGGCGCGAAAAACCCCCGGCTTCAAGGTCATACCTGCCGTGGAGCGGGAACTGGTCATTCAAGCCCTCAAGGAAACCAATAACAACCAGGTGCATGCAGCCGCTCTGCTGGGAATCACACGCGCCACTCTTCGCAAGCGGATTGAAAAATTTGGAATCCAGCGTGAATTAAACGTCAAATGAAAGCGTACCATTTGGTGGGCCAGATGGGCCCTGACTCATTGGCCATGGTGGATTTGCCGGATCCGGAGCCGGGTCCTGGACAGGTGTTGGTTCGAGTCCATGCCAATGCCTTGAACTACCGGGACCTGATGATTTCAGATGGCCGATACGGGTCGGTTTCGTTGCCTTTGGTGCCGTTATCAGACGGTGCCGGGGAGGTGGTGGCTTGCGGAGAGGGTGTCACCCGTTGGCGGCCAGGAGACCGTGTCGCCGGCGCCTTTTTTCAAGGCTGGGGTGATGGCGCCTACCGCAGGGAGATCGCGGCCACCGCCTTGGGCGGGGCTTTGCCTGGAATGCTGGCGGAGCAGGTGGTTCTGCCCGAGACAGGTTTAGTGTCCATTCCGCCACACCTGGATTTCATTCATGCCTCCACACTGCCGTGCGCCGGAGTCACCGCCTGGCATGCCTTGGTGGAAAGCGGACATCTAAGGGCGGGGCAGACCGTGTTGCTGCTCGGAACAGGCGGCGTCTCACTGTTTGCACTGCAAATTGCCAAAATGCACGGAGCCAGGACCCTGATCACAAGCGGGAGCGATCAAAAACTTGAGCGTGCGCTTACTTTGGGAGCGGATGCGGCAATTTCCTACAAACGCAACCCGGACTGGGACGAGGAGGTTTTTCGCCTGACAGACCGGAGAGGTGTGGACCATGTGGTGGAGGTCGGGGGGCAGGGCACATTTTCAAAATCGCTTCGTTCATTGGCGCCCCATGGAAAAGTGCATGTGGTGGGCGGGGTGAGCGGTTTCAGCAGTGAAATTTCA
>DAIDJC010000084.1 GCA_027451565.1 Limisphaerales bacterium
GACGCAAGAAGGCTGGCTGTATTTGGCCATGACCCTGGATGCCTGCAGCCGCAAAGTGGTGGGTTGGTGCACGGATGACTCCTTGGAAACCTTTATGGTGACAGAAGCCCTGAAACTGGCCCGGCACCGCCGGGGTCCGGCTCCGGGGCTCCTGCACCATTCGGATCGGGGCGTTCAATATGCCAGTAGCGCCTGCAGGACGCTACTGGCCAAATATCAAATCACGGCCAGCATGAGCCGCAAAGGCAACTGTTATGACAACGCCATGGCCGAATCCTTTTTCGCCACCCTTAAAACAGAAGCTTTCGAGGACGGCATCCCCGCCACCAAAGCGCAAGCCAAACAACAAGTCTTCCTTTACATCGAGGGCTTTTATAACACCCGGCGGTTCCACAGCGCCTTGGGTTATCAATCTCCTGTGGATTTTGAAAACCAGTTCAGTTAAACATTAACCAAGAACTCCGCTTTTCCTGTCCACGTTTTCGAAGAAAGATCAAACACCTCGCAGGGACCCCCTCGTGTTCCGCCACGGTGATCTCAATGCGAGCCGGTCCCCCACTCCGGCGGCGCTTCATCCGGATGTCCTCATACACAAAGCCCGGAAAATGTTGAATCGCATTCAAAATGGTCTTAACTTGCACTTGCATCGCTGGTCGCTGGTTCGTTGGTTTGGTTTGTGTTTCTTTTCCATTCACAAATTAAACCTTTCCCCAGCGCTCAGCGATCGCTTTCTTTCCAGCCCGCACAACCCACGGCGCCGCCACGAGCTAAAACGAGCAACCGGGCGAGTCTTCGAGCCTCAAGCTCGCGCCCGGTTGCGGTCGAATAAATTGACGCACCTCACTGAAACACCTCTTTTTACCCTCTTTTTACCCACAAATTCTGCTATAGACCCATAATAATTTACTCCCTTCGTCCGTTTTTTGACCCCCATGCACAGCTTCGCCTTTGAGACGCATGAATCAGGTTTACTGCACAACTATACACCCATGAATAATCGGCGCAAGATTTTTCCCCAGTCGGGCCACCGCCCATTCCTGCTCCCATTCCTGGTTTTGCTTGCGCTCCAAACATACCTGCCAATCAAATACTGGGCGAGCGAATCCACTAAAATGCGAAGTTCATGAAAGCGCCTCCAAGCTGGCGATGGCAACGCGAGCGTGGTTAAATTGTCCTTGCATTCAAATTGTTACTGCGCCGGTTTGGCAAGACCAACCGGTTGAATGATTCAAATGCGCCATCGGACGGCTGTCAGGCCACCATAACGATGTAAAAACGAAGAGTCCTTGATTGAAAATATTTTGAAATTATGATGTCGGCCCGTCCTCTATCCTTGGTTCATTTTCTGGCCTTGTTGGCCATGGCCGCCAACGCCCAATCCAACCACCATGATGCCCCAGGCCGCATTTATCGTGACAACGTGGCCCCACATTGGTTTGCCTGCCCCGACGGTACGACAAATCAATTTTGGTACCGCATTGACCTTCCTGACAACGGACGCGAATTCATACTGGTGGATGCAGCCAGGGGAACACGCGAATCCGCTTTTGATCACGGGCGCGTGGCGGCGGCCCTTTCCAAACAGACCGGGCGCAAAATAGACTCCAGGCATTTGCCCTTTGACGCCATTCAAATCTCCAGCGATGACCGGACCATTTCTTTGCTGGGCCTTGATGAAAATTGGAAACTGGAATTGCCCTCTTATCATCTTGAATCTGAACTCACTGATGAGTCCGCAACCAGCCAACTGCCCATCCTGGAGGTGATTCATCCAACCCAATTCAATGGCCCGCCAACGCGTGTCAAATTCTTGAACCACCTCAAAGAACCAGTGGATTTATTTTGGATTGATGCCAATGGTAATCGCCAGTCCTACGGACAGTTGCGTCCCGGTGGGATTCGCAGCCAAAATACTTATGCCGGACACGTCTGGCTGGTGACAAGAGTTGGCGGGAACCCTTTGGCCGCGTTTCAGGCGGAAACACAACCTGGTTTGGCGGTCATCAATGGCAACCATCCGCCATACCGAAACCCGGTGGAAACTGATCATGCCGCAGCAATAACCATCTCGCCGGACGGACACTGGGAAGCAGAGGTGAGGGGTGACAACCTGTTTTTGCTTGATCTTAAAAATGGCGATGAAAAGCAACTGTCATTCGATGCCAATCCAAACAACACTTACAAGCGGGACTTGGAGTTTGAGCGCGGGGTCAACATGGAATACGAAGATTCAGACCCGGTGAATCCCGCTCCGGGGGTGTATTGGTCGCCCGATTCCCAGCATTTGGTGGCGATGCGTTTTCAACCTGGGACACAGCGGCGTGTTTATGAAATTCAATCTTCGCCAAAGGATCAGTTGCAGCCCAAACTGACATCTTTTCCCTATCTCAAGCCCGGCGATCAAATACCCATTGTCAAGCCGCACATGTTCGAAGTGGAAAGCCACAGGGAAATACCGCTCAATGACTCCCTGTTCTCCAACCCATGGTCCATACATGAAGTGAATTGGGACCCGGATTCTTCGCGATTCACCTTTGTTTACAACCAGCGTGGACATCAGGTTTTGCGGGTGCTGGCAGTGGATGCCCAGACAGGGGCCGTCAAGCCCATCGTGGATGAAACGAGCAAGACTTTCATCAACTATTCCAGCCATTTTTATTTTAACCGCCTTTACGGCAGCCAGGAAATCATCTGGATGTCAGAACGTGATGGTTGGAACCATCTTTATCTCTACGATGCCAAATCAGGCAGGGTGAAAAACCAGATTGGCAAAGGCGACTGGGTGGTGCGCAAGGTGGATTATGTGGACGAGAAAAAACGCCAGATTTGGTTCCAAGCCGGCGGCATCGTGCCTGGTCAGAACCCATATTATCTTCAAGAATGCCGCGTGAATTTTGACGGGACCGGCTTGACCGTCCTGACAACGGGCGATGGCACGCATACGGTGCAATGGTCGCCTGACCGCCGTTACTTCATTGACACATGGTCACGCGTGGATTTGCCTCCGGTGAATGCCTTGCGCAATGCCACGGACGGCAGTCTGATTTGCACCCTGGAAACAGCCGATGCCAGTGAATTATTTGCCAGCGGCTGGAGGCCACCAGAACGCTTTGATGCCAAAGGGCGCGACGGCAAGACGGATATTTACGGCGTGATTTGGCGGCCAAACCACTTTGATCCCCAAAAGAAATACCCGGTCATCGAGGACGTTTACGCCGGACCCCAGGATTCCTACACCCCGGAAGCTTTTCAGAGCCACTATTCTGCACAGGAATTGGCGGATGACGGTTTTGTGGTGGTGAAATCCGATGGCATGGGCACGGGCAATCGTTCCAAAGCATTTCAGGATGTCTGTTGGAAAAAACTTCAGGACGCCGGTTTTCCAGACAGGATTCCGTGGATCCGAGCGGCTGCGATAAAATATCGCTGCATGGATTTGACTCGCGTGGGGATTTTTGGCACCTCGGCTGGCGGTCAGGATGCCCTTCGTGGAATCCTGGATTATCCCAACTTCTACAAGGCATGCGTGGCGGATTCCGGCTGCTACGACAATCGCATGGATAAAATCTGGTGGAATGAGCAATGGATGGGTTGGCCGGTGGACGAGAGCTACTTGCGGAGTTCATGTGTCGTGGACGCCCACAAATTGCAGGGCAAGTTGATGCTCATGGTGGGAGAGCTGGATCAGAACGTGGATCCTTCGAGCACGCTGCAAGTTGTGAATGCGCTCATCAAGGCGGACAAGGATTTTGACTTTCTGGAGATGCCTAACGCAGGGCATGGTGTTGCAGAAACTCCATACGGATGGAGACGCTTGCAGGAATTTTTTGAAAGGAACCTGCCCGGACCGGCGGGTGGCACTCTCGATTCACCCATTGGCCTGTTCAGAGGGGGGAATTGAGCCTTTTTGACTTCAACTTGGAAACAGGAAGCCCAAAATCATTCGTCCCCAAAAGACCCAAACCAGCGAAGCAATGGCGATATAGGGTCCATAGGGTATCCGCGAGGACCATTCCCTGCGTCGCATCAGGATGAGCGCCACGCCAACGCTGGCTCCAATCATGGAGCTTAGCATCAGCGAAAACAAGGCGCCCTGCCAGCCCGTAAACGCCCCGATAGCCGCCATGAATTTGACATCGCCCAAACCCATGGCCTCCCGGGGCAGGATGATTTCGGAACATTCGGCATCCAGAAAAGGAACATCCTCAGGTTTCAAGCTCTCATCCCCAATTTGGAGTTTGGACGAAGACAGCCTCACCAGCACATTTTTATAGCCCCGATCAGCCAATTCCAGACTGTGAGCATGAAAATGGATGGTGTCTGTCTGGCGGTAAAATAAATCCTCGTAACCAATCTCCCGGTCTGGCAAGTGGAGGGCTGTCTCGGTAAATAACACTCGGGAACCAGGAGGAAACACCATTTTTTGCCGGCCAAAAAGTAATTTGCCAAGGCGCAAAATACCATAGACAACCCCTCCGCCAACCAAGGCACCCAACATGGCGAGCCTGAAGCCTTCCATACGGGCACTGGTGTGATGTAATCCGGGCAAAATGATGGACACAACCAATCCCGCCAGAATGCCACCCAAAGTTATTTCATCGGGTATGATGAAATATTCAAGGTCAATAAATGTCGCCACAAGCAGGCCGCTTAACAACAGCCAGTACGCGGGCGCCAACGCGGGTGCCTTGTGGCCGAAAACCTGCCAGACCCACAAAAACAGCAGGCCCGTCAGCATCTCCACCATGAAATAGCGCAGAGATATCGCGGCTTTGCAATTTTTACACCGCCCTCCCAGCACCACCCAGGTGACCAGGGGCATATTCAGGTAAAATGGAATGGAATAACGGCAATGCGGGCAAAATGAAGGGGGTGAAACCACACTAAACCCCAAGGGCATCCTATAAATGCACACATTGAGGAAACTCCCCACAATGGTCCCCAGCGCGAAAAACATCACGGACCAGAAATGGAAAGGGACTGCCGCCCAAACGTGAGGATCAAAAATGGCATTCATTCCCATAAATCATTTGTTCTGCTGCCCGTTTCATCTGGGTTAACGGCCCCGGTTTTCCTGTCCAAAGCTCAAAGGCCAGCGCACCCTGCCCTGCGAGCATGCTTATGCCATTGGCCGTCCGACAACCCGCCTTTTTTGCCGCTGCAATAAGCCGGGTTTCAGCCGGTTTATAAATCATGTCATACACCGCCCCGACCCGGGACAAGGAAAATACGGAAGAATCAAAGGGCAATTCATCCCCGGGGTTCAACCCCAGCGATGTGGCATTGATGAGCAGGTCCACGGAATCACTTGGATAATCCATTTTTATCGTGGCTGATGGAAAACGCCTGGCCGCCTCAACGGCCACCTCTGCCGCGCGGGCCGCAGTTCGATTGATGACATGCACCTTTTGCGCCCCCGCGCTGGCGCATTTCAAAACAGCCATTCGCCCTGCGCCACCCGCCCCCAGCACCATCACCTTAAGCCCGGCCATATCCAGTTGCAAATCCCCGCGCAAACCCATTTCCAACCCGGCGGCATCGGTGTTGAAGCCCTGCGACCGCAGTTCCAAGGGAGGTTTTTGATCAAAGCCAACCAAGGGATGCCAGGAACCATCGGGGGCGCGACCCTCGAAGCGCACTGTGTTTACAGCCCCCCACTCCAAGGCAGTGCCATCCAGAACATCCATCATTTCCATGGCCAGCAATTTGTGAGGCAAAGTGAGATTTACACCCATGAAACCCATGCTGCGAGCCCCCAGCAAAGCCTCCCGCAGTGTTTCGGGGCGCACCTCAAAGGCGAGGTACTTCCAATTCATGCCATACCCACCAAAGGCAGCGTTATGCATGGCTGGCGATGCGGAGTGCCGAATGGGCCAGCCAAACACCCCGCAAACCCTCGTGGATGCGTTGATGCCGGGTTCATTCATTTGAAACACCCGCAATTTATATGCGCCAGCCAGCACGGTTCAAAGCCCAAAGTCTCGCCTTCACCGTTTAGATTCAATTTTAAAAGGCACCCCAAACGTCCTATGGAGTCAAAAGTTGGATAACCCATAAGCGACGAATTGGCCTGCCAGACCGGAAAGCCAGGCTGAGGCGCGGCAAAGCCAAACGGTCAATGGCGTTGGTTCGATAAGAAAAACCGATGGGCATGCACAAGGACTTCTGACTTTGATAATCCATCTTGTTTGAATAAAATGCGCATGTGAAAAACTTGGGAACGGTTTATCTGGTGGGCGCAGGTCCCGGCGACCCGGGATTGTTGACTTTGCGCGGCGCGGATTTGTTGCGCCGGGCCGAGGTGGTGCTTTATGACCGCCTGGTCAACCCAACCCTGCTGCAGTTGGCGCCGGCTCAGGCTGAAATCATTGCACGCGGAAGCCGCACGGAATGTTCCCAGGAAAAAATCATTGAATGGATGATTGAGAGGGCAAGATCCGGCAAATGCGTGGTGCGCCTCAAGGGAGGCGACCCCTATGTCTTTGGCCGGGGAGGTGAGGAAGCGGAAGCACTGGCAGAGGCTGGCATCCCGTTTGAAGTGGTTCCAGGAGTTTCATCCATCACGGCTGTACCCAACTACGCAGGCATCCCCCTCACCCATCGAACCCACTGTTCCTCCTTCACGGTCATCGCCGGGCACCAAGACGGGAACAATGCGGATGCCCAACTCCAATTTCAACACCTGGCCAGGATGCCGGGGACCAAGGTTGTGCTCATGGGCTTGGAAAACATGGCCCAATGGACCCAGAATTTGATTCAAAGCGGGATTGCAGCCCAGACACCCGTGGCAGTGATTCAATCGGGAACCTGTGGATCCCAAAAAACTGTCACAGGCACTTTGGAAACAATAGCCCATTTGGTCGAAGGCGTGATCACGCCTCCTGCACTGACGATTCTTGGCAGCGTCGTCTCGCTTCGTCATCAGTTGAACTGGGCGGAAAACCGTCCGCTATCTGGCCGCCGCATCGTGGTGACAAGGGCTCTCAATCAGGCTGAATCCTTCAACCGCCGCCTAGTCGAGCTGGGCGCTGAGGTGCTTTGCATTCCAACGGTCAGAATTGAGAATCCCCAAAACAGGGGATTTTTGGTGGATGCCCTGCTCTCCTTGAACACCTATGATTGGCTGGTGTTCACCAGCGCAAATGGCGTGGATCGCTTTTTCGAGTATTTCTTGCGCCAATTCAAGGATTTGCGGGATTTAGGAGGAGCCAAGATTGCAGCCGTGGGCCCGGCAACTGCCGCAAGATTGGAGGCGCTTCACCTCCAGGTGGATGCCATGCCGGAAGAACATATTGGACGCAAAATCGCAGAATCCATGGGCCGCGAAGGAAGCATCGAAAACCTCAAAGTCTGCCTGTTGCGCGCTGAAAAAGCCGGAAAAGAATTGCCCCAAGCGCTGGAAGAAATGGGCGCCATCGTGGATGACATTGGGTTATACCAAACCATCGCAGAAACTGACGTGGCTCAGGAAACCATTCAAGATCTGAAAACTCGTGGAGCTGATTGGCTGACCTTTACCAGTGGATCCACCGCAACCTTTTTTCATGAACGACTGGACCTGCCCTCCTTGCTCGATGCATTCCCCAAGATGCGGGTGGCATCTATTGGACCTGAAACCACTAAATGCCTGGCGGGGATGGGGGTGAAAATAGATTTGGAGGCGCGTGAACACACCATGGACGGGCTTCTAAAGGCCATCCTCAAAGCCGAAAACCGCCCCGCGACACGCAGACTCAAATAAAGTCCTGCCCCGAAATCCTTGAGCCTGGTTGGTTATGATGTGTCCAACCACGAGTCCACCCGCTCAATGCCTTGAGCGTCAAACTTGGACTTGCATGGATTAATCCGCGAGAAGGGCCTGCACGAGACGTGCAGCCACACTCAAGGCGCAGACCAATCCTATGGTTCCATAAAAATCCAGCCGGGCGGCACGCAAATGATTACACGGGCACACTACCCGTAAGCTTTGAAACAGGACGCTCCGGCTGGTAGGAGGTTTTGTTGCAATCATCACCCCGATTAGAGCAATTAGCGGGCCAACTTAAACGGGGGGCACTTTCAGCCACTGCCCGCTGGCTGCCGCTGCATAAATCGTTGACATCACGTTTACTCTGGAAGCCGCATCTTGAATGGAAACCAAAGGCTGGTCTTTGCTTCCTGCCAGCGTGTTCAAGAATTGGTCAATGGGCTCGTCCGGTCCCTTGGGAAAATCCTGCCACGGCTTTTGGCCACTGCTCCCCGGCAGGTGAAGGCTGCGATAAAACAATTGCCCACGAAAAATCACCGCATGCCCCTCCGTGCCGCTGATCAGTAATTTGACGGGATCCTCAATATCCACCCAACCTGCGGCCAAGCTGCCCGCCAAACCACTTTTGAACTGAAGGAGCGCCTCACCAGATTCATCACAGTCCCCATAATGATGCGTTACGGGTTCAATCAGACCTGTCACTTTTTCCACATCTCCAAAAATCCACATTAAAATATCCAGCTTATGGGTTCCCAAGTCTCCGAATGCCCCCACCCCTGCTCTCTTGGGATCGGCCATCCACTGCCAGTCATGATCAAAAAAGCCAGCCAGGGATCCATTATGGCAATTGGAAGCCCACACCCGGGAGATGGTCCCGAAGTGGCCTTTGGCTACTTCATCCTTGAGAAACAAATGCATGGGGTCCGTTCGCATAAAGTAACCGGTCGTGAAAGTCACACCGGCCTTTTCCACTGCCAGCACCATGTCTGCGCATTCCTCTCTGTTGATCCCAAGCGGCTTTTCCACAAACATTCCCTTGCCAGCCTGGGCAGCGGCCAGAACCAGAGCCTTGTGCCGGTCTGTTGCGGAGAGTATGACCACCCCCTGCACCTCGGGATCAGACCAAATGGTCTCGATTTGTTCTGGAACCGTGGCACCCACCTGACCGGCCCGAGCTTTGGCACGCGCCGGATCTTCATCCCACAGGTATTTGATCCGGACACCGGGGTGGCGATACACCGCATTTAAATACTGCGGTGTGTGAATATGGTCCAACCCCACGAATGCCACCGTCACGCCGAAGGCCTCCAAGGCAGCTCCTGCCGGCAGTGCAGATGCGGCTATCGCCGCCGTTCCCGCAGACTTGATGAATTCTCGACGGCTCAGATTCATGGAAATCAGGATAAAACCCAGCCTTCGCGGTTTTGGCGCCGGATGATCGCATCCGCTTCCGGGGCGTTTTTGGCTTTCATGGCGGGCCCGTCCCATTCAATAGCTTTTCCCACCCTCATGGCAACACACCCCAAAAGCATGATCTCTGTAAGGCGCGCTCCGACATCAAACCTGGAATAACAGTCCTGCGGCCTCCCATTCTTGATGGCTGCGATCCATTCCTGATGATGCCTGAAATCATTGTCTCCCTTGAATGGATTGCGGGGGATGGTCACCGGTATCGCAGCCACCGCAGAGCTCTTGGTGTAGTGGACATAATGCGAATCCCCATCCAGCTTCACGAAAAATTGTTCGCCGTAGTCATCCGGTGAAAAGATGGTGCCTTTGTCTCCAATTAAAAGACAGCCACTCCCGGGAACTTCACCCAGGAAGGCCTCAATATCGGTGGTCAGCTCTCGTGGTGGCTTGTTGCTGTCATCATGGCTTGTCGAATTATCAGCGAGTGGTTTCCCACCATCATACCACCACAAGGTCACATCCCGCTGATGCAAGTGGGGTTCACTGCCAAACAAATCTGCAAACCAGCCCGAGGATTTCCCGTGAATGGGGGTGTTTCGCGATGGAAAATCAAATCGTATCACGGACCCGATGGGATAGGTTTCGTGGTTGATCGGTCCCAGCAACTTAGCCTCGATTCGTGACGGGTAACCCAGGTTTAACCCGCGAAAAGGCATGTTTACGGTATGGCAGGCCATGTCGCCCAGTGCGCCAGTGCCAAAATCCTGCCATCCACGCCAATTGAAAGGATGATAAACCCCGGATTTAAAGGGCCGAACCGGCGCCGGCCCCAGCCAAATGTCCCAGTTCAATGTGTCAGGAATCGGGTCCGCCCCCTCCGGGCGATCCATGCCCTGCGGCCAGATGGGGCGGTTGGTCCAGATATGGACCTGGGAGACCTGGCCGATCAATCCCGCTTGAATACATTCAACGGCCCTCCTCAACCCATCTGCGGCGCTTCCCTGATTCCCCATTTGGGTCACCAAACCTTTTTCCACCGCCATGCGGCGAAGGTAACGGGCTTCATAAATGGTCTGGGTCAATGGCTTTTGGCCATACACATGCTTGCCCAAAGCCATGGCGGCCGACGCGGCTATGGCATGAAAATGGTCCGGCGTGGAAACATGCACGGCATCAATGCTGTCTCCAGACTTCTCAAACATGCGCCTGAAGTCCTGGTAAAATTTCGCCTCCGGATAGAGCTTGATCTGCCCGGCACAGTGGCTGGAATCCACATCGCACAGGGCAACAATATTTTCAGTGTTGCAGCAATTCGTGTCGCTTGCCCCCTTTCCACCGGCCCCGATGGCGGCAATGTTCAACTTGCTGTTCAGGTTTCGTCCTCGTACCAGCACAGGCACCCCAAACGCAATGGTTCCTGCTGCCAGGGTGGTCGTTTTGATGAAAGTGCGACGGTTGAATCCGGCATTTCTTTTGGATGGCTGTGTCATTCAGCAGTCTTAGCAAGCCTGTTCCCAAACCAAAAGGAAAAATTCGAATTTTCAAAAAATTCCAACCCGCAAAAAACCGCCCCAACCCTGACTATACGCCGGCAACCGCGCGTTTATGTGCCGAAAAAATCATGGGTTCAAAGTCATTGGCGCATTTTGGCAACGCCACGGGCGGAACGTCTCAATTCATTTAATTTTTACCAGTCTGTTTATGTTTGCCGCCAAACTTGTATTTCGCCCGGCAGCCAGCCTGTTATCCACCACAAACAATGAAAAAAGAGAAGGCGCCTTCCAACGAGTATGACATGGTTGATGCTCTCCACGGCAAGAATCAAACAGCAAAAATCGCCGCAGAAGATTGCAGGCGCCTAAACCATGCGAGTTTTTCCGCTGCCCTTGACCACTTCGCCAACCTGCCATGCTTTGAATTTATGGGCTTGTATGGAATGAAGCACTTTGGGGGCGATTTCCGGGGCAACGACCACCACCATTCCAATTCCCATGTTAAAGACCTGGTAAAGCTCGTCCTCTGGTACGCGCCCCTCGCTGGCCAGCAATTTAAAAAGTGGCGGCAGGGGCCATGAATCCTTTTGGATCACCACATCCAGACGCTGAGGAAGCACCCTTGGAATGTTGTCCACAAAACCACCACCGGTGATATGTGCCAATGCCTTGATGGGCCGCTCGGAAAAGGACATGGACTTGGAATTGAAGCGGGCCAGAAGAAACTGAACCAAGGGGCCGTAGCTGACATGCTCCTTGAGAAGGGCATCGCCCAGTGTGCCATCCAGGCCCGGCACCCGGCGGGAAAGTTTCCACTTTAACTGGTCCAGAAAAATTTTTCGGGCCAATGAATATCCATTGGTGTGCAACCCGCTGGATTCTATGCCAAGAACAATATCACCC
>DAIDJC010000085.1 GCA_027451565.1 Limisphaerales bacterium
CGACGACCGGTTCCCCCAAGCTCGGCAGCGGCTGGACTTCTATCATGCCGTGCAACACTTGGCGGCGGTGGGCCGGGCGCTCTTTGGCGAAGACAAGGAAAAATACCGGGCCTGGCTGCGTCCATTGATCCGGCAATTAAAGCATGAATCCTCCATTAAAGTGATCCGGCAACTGGAGGAGGCGCTGGCACAGATGCCCAAGGGAGAAGAGGCTCTAACCGTCGCCAAGGAGGTGGCCTACTTTCAGGAACATCAAGCCCGCATGGATTACCGCGCGGGAAGGCGGGCGGGCGAACCGATTGGCAGCGGTCCGGTTGAAGCCACTTGCCGACAAACCCAATGTCGGTTCAAAAGACCCGGCCAGTTCTGGAGCAAGCAAGGCGACGAAGCTTTGCTCTGTTTGGAAATGTTCTGGCGCAATGACCGCTGGCATCTCTTGTTCCCTCACACATTGTTCAAGCCTGCAAGAAACTGAGATGCGCCCCTGCCCTGGGAAATTTGTAAAACACTATTGACAGTTCCTGTTGAATTTGTCGAACTTGGTCCACTCCAATGTTCTCGCGAGGGAAGTTGCAAATGAGGGTTTCGCGAGTGGTGGGTTCATTGGCTAATCATTAAAATCCAGGAGACATATATGGCTTTAACCAGACAAGTGGTGTCAACGCTGACAGGTGAGGGAGTGGATGTCATGGGTCCAAGCACCCTGGCCTATCATTATCCGGATCAAAGTCTGGTGTCTGGAAGCCTGCTCACCGTTGAAGCGAATCACTTTGCCGTGCTTAAATCCCGTGGCGCCGTGCTGGGCGTGTACGAGACCGGCCAATTCCCCATCCAGACGCCGGACAAGCCCGTCCTGGGGAGCTTCGTGCCCGCTTTCTTTGGCGGCCAATCGCCGTGGCAGTATGAAGTGCTCTACATCAACCGGGCCAAGTTGCTGGTGCGCAATTCAGGGATGGCCACTTCTGCGGAGATGGCTGAAATGTCCTACCAGGTTGAATATTACATTCATGTGGATACCACGGACGGCGCCCTCAAGCTGGTCACGCACATGCCGTTCAACAAACATTTCATCTCAACCGAAGAGGTCGCAAGCTATGCCGGACCGGTTGTGGAGCAGGCCATCAACCAGGTCGTCCAAGTCACCCCCATGGAAAAGGTCAATGAGAAGATCCACGACATCGTGGAACTTGTGAAGGGGCACTTGGGCAGCTTCCTGGATGTGTACGGCATTACCCTGAACGATGCCAAAATACTGATTATTCCAAAGGACGAGCGCATGCGCGAATTGATTTCGCTGCGGGCCTTCGGGCTTTCGGAGATTGAAGCCGTGCGCTACTACCTCGCCCTCAAGATGGCCGAGAAAGGCCTGGTTTCCGCGCCCAATGCGGCTGTCGGGCAGCCTTACTTTATCGGTGGAACCACCTTGGGCACCTTTGCCATACCCGGGGCTGGCGCGACGGAAACCCCGGCGACGGGCAAGGAAAGCGCTTGATTGGAACTGCCGCAGTGTCCGCCATTGATGCCATGGGAACAGCCCGGCATCACCGGGCACCGTAGCCGTGCAGGCCTTTCCCGTTTCGCCTGCTTGAATGCTTTTATGGACCTGAAACATGCGGACAATCCGATGGATGCAGCCGGCCCCGTGAAGGCGATGCTTTCAAACCTTTTCCATGGCTGGGGTTACAACTTCTACCGAAAAGAGAACCGGCTTCGCGCGGATGATTTGCTGATTCGAACAAAGGTGAGTGAATTTCTGGGGGAAGCCCGTAATCACCTGGCCCGCCTCGAGATGGAATTCAGACGGGAACACTTGCCGGCGCCAACACGTGAACATCCTTTTCCGGACAGGTCATCCGTCCTGGCCGCCCAAGCTTTGGAACGCATTCAAAAAAGCATCGAAGCGATGGAAGTCAGAGTCCGCAATGCATCCGTGCCTGAAATGGACCGGATTCATCAACCCCATCGCAACGAGCGCGACACCCTTGAGAAACTTGCCCTGATTGATCAGGACCTTGTGGGGGCGGTGTTTTCTTTTCGTGAGGGCATTTTGAAACTCACGGATGGAGCCACCGCCGCTTCCGAGACGCAACGATTGCTGGAGGCCATCCAGTTCGAGGCAGTCTGGGATCGCCGCAACTCGGTGTTATCCATTCTGGCATAAGGCACCCGAAAGTGGGCCGTATTCACTTTTGCCGGCACAACCGGGCGCGATGGGGCCAAAGCACTCTTGCGCCGGGTGTTGGGATGGTTTATCAGGCTCCGGCTGCTGTGGATGGATGACGGCTACAGTGGCAGCGCCCTTGTCAACTGGGTCAAAGTCCTGCCACGCCGCTGGGTTGTTGGGCGGGCGTTCGGCTGGCTGATGCACCACCGCCGGCTGGTGCGTAACCACAAGAGGACAATCTCCAGCGCGGAGAACTTCATCTACATCGCCATGATCAGGCTTCAACTCCGCAGAACGGCCTGATGCCTTTTTGAACATGAATTTTAAAACAGACTCTGAACACAAAGCCGCCCAACTCCGGCGCAATCACGGACTCCACGCTGAATGCCGCGCTGAATGCCGCGCTGGATGCCTTTGCCATCCGCCTTGCGCTTGTGTAAACTGGGCTTTGATTTAATGCTGGCTTGTTGGCAATCATGCAAGAATCTACCTTGAAGGTGGGTGAACTGGCGGCGCGCGTCGGTGTCGGCGTGCAGGCGCTTCACTATTATGAGCGGCTCGGCTTGCTTCCAAAACCGGGTCGGTCAGCGTCGAATTATCGCCTCTATCCGGCGGACGCGCTCCGCCGTGTTCAGTTCATCAAGAAAGCCCAGGCATGGGGTTTTACGCTGGAGGAAATCAGAGACATCCTCGGTCTGCGTGACCGGGGCTGCGCTCCCTGCCGCTGCATCGCCGACGTGGGCAAAAAGCATTTGCAGGAGTTGGACGCGCGTATTGCGGCGTTACAGGAGTTTCGGCGGGAGCTGGCTGTCGTCGTGCCGAGATGGGAAAAGGAAACGTCGCGTCAGCGGAAATGCGCGGGTGAGTTTTGTGATTTAATCGAGCGTTTGCCTGAAAACCATCCCGCCCAATCCATCCCCAAAAGAACCTCAAAAAGAAACCCTTGACCCTCTAGTGAGGTAGAGGCTGTAGATTGATCCAGAAACTAAAAACGAGAGGGTTTATGGAAAAATCGAAAGTTCTGCAAAAAGCGTCTTTGGGCGGCAGTATTCTTGCCGCCATCACTGCTTCCTTGTGTTGTATCGGGCCACTGGCGGCAGTGGCTTTGGGGGCGGGTGGCTTTGCCGCGTCAGCCCTGTTTGAAAAATGGCGTCCTGTGTTTTTGGTCGTCACGTTCGCCTTGCTGGCGTTGGCATGGTTTCTGACCTATCGGAAACGGAAATCCACCTGTGAAGAAGGCTCGGCCTGCGCAACCAAACCTGTGTCCAAATGGAACAAGTTAATTCTGTGGCTTGCCACGGGCCTCGTCCTGGTTACGACGGCTTTTCCCGCCCTCTCATCGGCGATCCTGCGCATGACTCAATCGGATGCGCCGGTTATTGTCGCCGATGCGAATAGCGCCGTGCTGAAAGTAAAAATACCGGGCATGGATTGCGCCGCGTGCGCTTTCTCCATCCAAGCCAAGTTGCAAAAGCAGGTCGGTGTTGAAACTGCGCAGGTTCATTTCGCCGTCAAGGAAGCGGTTGTGGAATACGACCGCACAAAACTTTCGCCCGATAAAATCATCGCGGCCATTGATGCGACCGGGTTCAAGGCCGAACCCGCAACTCAACAGAAAACACCATGAAAGCAGGAATCCAACCAAGGTCTGCAAGCGCGATGATGGCGGCTGCATCCCCTTATGTCCCTTCTATGCAAACGAATTGTGGCCAAGCTCAAACGGGTTTTTGCCAGCATGCACCGGCACCGTCAACAACTCTTGTCCCAAATCACAAAGCTAAAGCTGTAAAAATCGTCATGATGAGTTTCTATCAGGTGCCGCTGGTGAGTCCTGCCGCGCCTGAAATCGGTTGTGGCAGCGGGTCCAAACCGCTGTTGCTGGAATTGGAAAGCACCAACGCCGTGTCCGGAGCATGGCTCAATCGTGCGGGAACCATCATGGCGGATGTATGGGCAAACCAATCAACGACAAAACAGCGGGCCAGAATCATCAAGACCCTCCCGAGGCGGCAACCGACCTTTACTGAACTGGCCCGAAGTGCGAAACAACAGGCGTTAAAAGATTTTCGAGACGGGAATGGTTGGTATCGAGGCGCAGGGGTTGACCGCCTCAGCGAGGAGGAAACGGGCATTATCGCCGCCCGATTGGTTCAACCGGTGCAGGAAAAGACGGCCTTGCCACAAGAAAAAGCCGGAGCACTTCAACGCGCCTTTATGGAGGCGCCAAGAAAACGCTTCACCAACAATAAGGCGAAGCGGAAACAGAACGCGCCATTGAAATCCGGGCACGGGTTACAACAGGCCGTTGGTGAATACCTCGACAAAGATCAGATACCCGTTCTGAAAGAGGCAATCGAAAGTGGTTTGTGTCCGCTGCCCGGAGAAAGGTGATTTATGTCCGATTGTTGTTCCAATCCCGCACTGGCTGCGTCGGAGACGGCAAAGCCGGCCAAGCCGAAACTCTCCTGCCCGCGCTGCGGGCAGCCGGGCCAATTCGTGCCCATGCAGACCCTAAAACATCAGGTTAGGCCGGAACATCTTGAGACGGTGGAAATCGGGGGTTTTAACTTTTGCCGCAATACCGCCTGCGAGGTGGTTTATTTCAGTGACGGCGGCACGGTGCTTACCAAGGCGGACGTGCGCCATCGCATCGGGTTGAAGGAAACGGAAGACCCAATCCCCGTTTGCTATTGCTTCGGTTTCACAGAAAAGATGCTGCGGGATGAAATTCATGCAACCGGCCAATGCACCATCCCGCAGCGCATCACAGCGGAAATTAAAGCGGGCACCTGCGCCTGCGAAATTTGCAATCCGCAAGGCGCCTGTTGTTTGGGCAACGTGACTGCGGCGGTGAAAAAATTATTGCTCCGCTGACAATCCGCGCTGATTTCCATTAGGCTGCTCAAGCCGCTGCTTCTTCCAGGACACTATTTGGCTGTCAGGATTTGCCCTGTGCCATGCTGTCATTTGCTTGGCCAACCGGGCAATTTCTTTTGAAAGACTATTAGAGCCTATCGGATGAAAGCAGGAAGATCAGCATTATCCGTTTCCTGCACTGCGGCGATAGCTTTCGTCATCCCGGCTTTGCCTTGGGCGAAGATCAAGCCCACTTCGGCCAAATGCGCCCTTCAAGCATTGGCTGTTTCCAGTTTTTGCGGACGAGAATATCCCGACTGCGGTGCAACATCTGCACCGCCTGTTATTCAATGGTTTCAGGCGTCACAAACCGCATGTGAGGACGGCTGACAGCTTCGCAAATCGCCGCTGCGTCGGCGCGGTCGTTCTTCTGAAGCCGCACATGAGGTTTTATAGAGGCCGACGGAATTCTGGAGGCCCGGTGCGATGATCGCACAACCGGGCGAGGTTATGCTGCACCAGTCAATGGCTGTTTATGGCGACGGCCCTGCATGGGACCGGTTCAGTCTCCCGGCGGTTGCCAGAGAAAATAGAGGCAGCCCGCCTGAAGCCGTGGCAGGTCAATACCCACGTCCAATTTCACCACATTGGCGCGGCTGGATTCGCCCAGCATGGAAAGAAAATTGGAGATGTCATATTTTTGCCGGTATTCCACAAGGTTGGCATTGGTGATGTGGACGATTTTTTCAGCGCGGTCCACGGCCGCATCGAAGTCACCCAGTTCGTCCACCAATCCCAGGTCCAGGGCCTGGCGCCCGGAAAGCACCCGGCCATCAGCATCCTTCACCCAATCGGCAGCAAGCTCCCTTCCCTGGTCCTGGTTGAGCAGGTGGGCCGAGGCGCGCCCCTGCTCCACCACGGACTTGAATTTGTCGTAGGTGTCATTGATAAGGTTCTGGACCATCGCATGTTCCTCGGGCGGAATTTCATTGGTGGAACGGAACGGGCTCAGCATGTCCTTGAACCGTCCGCTTTTGTAAACCACGGGTTCCACCCCCACCTTGTCCATGAGACCCCGATAGTTGAAGCCTTCCATGATCACCCCTATGCTGCCGGTGAGGGTCAGTTCATTGGCCACCACCCAGCGGCAGGGCGCGGAGATGTAGTAACCGCCGGAGGCAGCCAGGGTGCCCATGGAGCAAATCACCGGTTTGACACGCCGCCCGCCGGAATCATCATTGCGGTCATTCCGACCTTCGCTCTGGAAAGCCACGATGGCTTTGTTGATTTCATCGGCAGCCATGACCTCGCCTCCCGGCGAATTCACCTTCAGGATCACGGCCTTCACGCTGTCATCGGCCTGGGCGCTGTCAAGCTCGGCCTTGATCACATCCACCATGGTGTTGCCGGAATCATCCATGGATTGGCTGGTGATGATGCCTTCGACGGGTATGACGGCAATCTTGTTGTGGGAATGGTTGTTCTCAAGAAGGCACTCCTCAAGGGTGGGTCCCACCTCGCGGGCATCGAGGGCGTGGAAACCACGGTGGAAGGTCAGGGCATGGGAAATCAATTGGACAAAGTTCGTGAAAACACTGATGGCCAGCAGCACCATCAGGATAAGGGCAGCCACCATCCAGCCACGCCTCTTTCGCGGCAGTGGAGGCAAGGGAGCAATGGGCGGCGGTGTAATCAGGGGCGGAAGCCCACCGGCTGGAGGATATGAGTCCATGGCCAGGAAGTTAATGGAAAATCAGAGCTTCTGCAAATTTCAAATCACCGGCCAAAAAACGGGCTGAAAAGGGGCGGGTTCAGCGGCCGGACACGTCTTTTCCAAACCTGGCGGACCCCCACCCCCCGACTTTCACGATTTGGCCGGGGGCGGCTGTGCGGGCGGCTGGGCTGGTTGCTGGCCGCCATCCATGGCCCGCTTGAGCGCGGGCACCTGCTCGATCAACTTCTCAAACTGGATGCCAGTCAGACTCTCGATGATGGGCGGCAACTGGCTGATGATGGTGGTGACATCGCCGGTCAATTTGCTGGCTCCCCCACCCGGCCCGTTGCCGGAGTTGATGATCACCATTTTATCCGTGCGGGAGAGAGGTTCGCTGATTTTTCCGGCCACCTCGGGCAGGATACGGACTATCATTTCGATGACCGCGGCTTCGTTGTATTGCTTGAAGGATTCGGCCTTCACGCGCATGGCCTCGGCGGTGGCTTTGCCTTGCGCCTCAATGACTGCGGCTTCCGCCAGGCCGCGAGCCTGGTTCGCATCGGCCTCGGCCAGGCCGGTGGCTTTCACCACGTCAGCGCCGGCAAAACCGGTGGCCTTGGTCGCGGCGGCCGACCCCTCGGCTTCGGTTTCCAATTGGAATTTCCTGGCATTCGCCAGCGTCTCCACCCGGTAGCGTTCCGCATCCGCCGGCTTTTGGACGGTCGCCTCAAGCTCCCTTTGCTTGCGGAGAATTTCCTGTTGCTGCAATTCGATTTGCTTTTGCTTTTCAACAATGTTCACCTGCACCTCCTCGGCCTTGACCAACTGGCCGGTCTTGAATTTTTGGAGGTCGTAGGCAAGGTCGGCCTGCGCTTTTTGCACGTTTACAGAGGCCTGGTATTGAGCCAGGTTGACCTGGTAATCCCGCTGCGCGCTGGCAATCTTGGTGTCGGCGGCAAACTGCGCCTCCTGGCCGGCTTGCTTGGCCTGGGCGGAGCGGATTTGCGAATCGCGATCGGCTTCCGCCTGGGCGATTGTGGCATCGCGCTTGACCTGCGCAATGCGCGGGCGCCCGAGCGCCTCCAGATAACCTTGGGAATCGCGGATATCGCGTATGGTGAAACTGACAATGGTCAGCCCCATGTTGGCCATGTCGCCAGCGGCCACTTCCTGGACCTTGGAGGCAAAAGCATCGCGGTTTTGATAAATCTCCTCCACCGTCATGGTGCCAAGAATGGCGCGCAAATGACCCTCCAGGGTCTGCATGGCGATGTTTTTGATTTCATCCACACCCTTGCTGAGAAACTGTTCCGCAGCCGTGGCTATGGAAATATCATCGCCTTTCACCTTGGTTTGAGCCACGCCATCCACCAGTACCGGCACACCCTGGCTGGTGTACACCTCGGGGGTTTGAACGTCTATGGTGAGCAGTTCCAGCGAAAGAATGTCCACCTTCTCAATCACCGGCCAGACAAACCGGCCGCCGCCCTTCACCACCCGGAAACCGACCTCGCGGATTTGTCCATCCGGATCCTTTAGTTTGTGTTTGCGCCCTGAAATGATCAGCACCTGGTTTGGCCCCGTCTTGGTGTAGCGGCTGGCCCATATGCCCAAAATGATGAAAAAAACGGCCAGCAAGGCCGCAATGCCCAAAGTGGCCTTGAACAGTTCCAAGTCCGCCAGCATGGAAAACTGCGCGGGATCGGCGAGGGTGATTGCTATCATGGAGTGATGAGGTTCAGTCTTGGTTTGGCCCCGGCCCCGGATTGGACAGAGTCGGGAAAGTGGTGAAAATTGGTGCGATGCTGCCGTTTGGGTTGATTAATGATCCACGTAAAATTGGTTTCCAATGATGCGCGTGATGCGGACTGTGAGCCCCACAGGAAGGCCCCGGCCCTTCTCGTCCCTGGCGGGCGCGGTATAGCGCGATCCGGCCATCACATAGGCTATCTCACCCACACCCTTCTCCGGAATGGGCGCAGTGATTGCGGCTGTCTGGCCGATCAACTCGCTGACCTGCGCCTCGCTCGAACTTTCGGTTTTGCGGAATAGACAGTTAAACAGCCACAGGACCAATCCCGCCACAACCATGCCCGACCCCAAGGAAATCAAGGCGCAAAGCCAGGGCTGTTCCTTGAATATCGAAACGTCAGAGAGCATCCACCCCGCCGCCCCAAAAGCCGTCACAAATGTGGAAAGCACCGTGGGACTGAAAATACTCAGGCCAGGCACCCCGCCCGAATCGGCACCGCCATCCGCATGCCCGCTCAATCCCACCGCCCCGTTGCCATCCAGAAGGTGACCAAAGAAGACGCTCAGCAGCGTAAACATCAGCCCTGTGACCAGTAAGATGGGATATATCTCCATGGCATTTGCTCCAGAGTCAAAATCAGGATTGTCTATTCCCATTAAGCCAGCCTCAGCGGCAAATGTCAAGCGCCCCAGGTTTCCTGTCGTGTAGTTTTCAAAATTGGAATTCTGTGTGCGGTCAAAGTTGGAATAGATCAAAAGACGGGACAATGAAGGAGGACGAGGGGTTTGGACATTGGATTTGGGGCATGCTGGAGGTAATAGATGTCGCCGTCTGGGCGGAGACAACGGATGACGGTGGAACGTGGTGGGGCTGCAATGGCATGGCGTAGGGAGCCGGCGAGGACTTTACCATCGTCGCCGACGCGGACGCGGGATTGCTGACTCCAGACAAAAGGCCACCAAGGACAAGCCGGGGCGGGCCGCAGGACGGAGTGTTTTTCGGCAAGAGCTTGGGTTTGGGCCGCCTTTGGTGTGGATCCGAGTTCGCGGTGGATTTCGTGCTGGTTGGCGTGGATCAGGAGTTGGTCGAGCAGGCGGTTGGCGGCTTGGAGTTCGATGATGTGATCAGCGGCCAGATACTCGGTGCGGAGTTGGTAGTAGAGACTCAAGCTGATGCCCAGTTCAATGGCGACAGCGGCGGGCACAAGTTGTCCTCTCCGCGCTTGTGCGAAGAGATGGCGGATCAGTGGGGTGGTAAACCAATGGGCGAGTTGAAGTTTTTCATCGCTTGGAAGATAATGGAAAAAATGGATTTTGCGCTTTGAAACTGATACCGGCCAGGGCTAGCCAGGCTGCCCGGTGGCAGCCCGACTGGCCGTTTATCAGGCTGGAGTCGGCGCTCAGGTTGCGTCCCCGCAGAGCCCTATCCTCCGCTCCAGCAACCGACGAGAATACACGCTGTTTGTCAGATGACAAGATGGCCAAAGCATTATTCCAATTTTGACCGCACAGGCCTTTCCAGTTTTGATCGCACCACGACAACCCTTTGGAACATTTCAAGATTCGTCGTCGCGTCCGTTCGCGTCCGTTCGCGGTTCAAGGCCGCTGTTCTGGAGGCAACGTCAGTTCAATGTGCTCGCGCTCCGTATTCCACGGTGTTGCGTTTGACGCGGCTGAACCGAAAATCCATCGCCGCAGACCCCCCATGGTCATTTCTACAAAGGCTCTTAATGGGCGCTGACCCACAGGCATTCCGCAGGTTCTTCGGTAGTGATAGAGCTTTCTCCCAGACAGGAGGGCAGCAGGCAAAAATCCCCTTTTCTTAAGCGTTCCCTACCGTGAGCGTATTGGACGGTCATGGTGCCATTGGTCACGGCCAGTATTTGCATGCCACAATCTGGAGTGGGGTGGTTGGCTTGCGCCGGAAGACGCCACAAATCCACATCAAACAGCGGATCGCGAACCAGTTCGCGCACCTGAATCTGGCCAAGGTTTTCGAAAGTGGTGGAAACCAGTTTAGGCTCGAAATCCCCAAAATCAATGCTCGCGAGCGACTCAGAAATATGCAGGTCCCGGGGACGTCCATCCAATCCCTTTCGGTTCCAATCAAAAACCCGGTAGGTGGTGTCTGAGTTCTGTTGAATTTCGAAGATCACCAAACCGGCCCCGATGGCATGCACGCGTCCGCTGGGCAAAAACAAGGTGTCCCCCTGCGCAACGGCTATCTTGTGGAAACAATCGGCCACGGTGCCGTCGGCAATTTTTCGCTCAAATTCATTTTTGGTGACACCGTTTTTCAGTCCGGCATACAACTCGGCGTTTTGGGCGGCATGGGCAATGTACCACATTTCCGTTTTAGGCTCGCCACCCAGTTCCACAGCCTTGGACTTGGGCGGATGGACTTGGAGCGAAAGCTTGTCCCGTGCATCCAGGATTTTACAAAGCAGTGGAAACCGCCCCTCCGGCGTGGGACGGGCCTTGCCCAAAAGTTCAGCCGGACGATGCTCCATGAGCCACCTCAAACTTTTCCCCGCCATCGGCCCATTGCGCACCACGCTCTCATCCCCGGGCCTGTCCGAAATTTCCCAGGATTCACCCGTGGGCCCATTGTGCGGAATGTTTTTTTGGTAAAGAGTAAAAAGTTCGTGCCCGCCCCAAACGCGATCTTTGAACCGTGGCTCAAATATAAAAGGATGCATTTTCACTGTGTGATTGCTTAAAAGGATGACGGAACCGATCAGACTGGAGCCAGGGGCGCTGCCAACGACTCGGGCTGGGTTTCTTCCAAGAACTGGCCATGGGCGCGAAATTTCATATAGCGCGCCTTGAGCAGGTCCGCCACGGCATTTGCTTGCAAGGATTCCAGGTTATGCAGCAAGTGGGCCTTGAGGTTGGCGGCTGTTCCGGCCGGGTCCGTGTGCGCGCCTCCCAAGGGTTCCGGTATGATTTCATCCACCAGCTTTAACTCGAGCAAATCCTTGGCGGTGATCTTCAGTGCGGCCGCGGCCTTGGCGGTGTTGGCGCGGTCTTTCCAGAG
>DAIDJC010000086.1 GCA_027451565.1 Limisphaerales bacterium
TGCACTCAATGGCGCAGGGGGTGTGGGCGGTCTCTTGGAAGCGAGCTATTACGGTGCGGCCACCACAAATTGTTTCCCTGCCTATGACGGCAACGGGAACGTAATGGCCTTGGTCAATGCGGCCAATGGAAATATCGTGGCCAATTATGAATATGGCCCCTTCGGTGAAGTCATCCGCGCCACCGGGCCGATGGCCACGGCCAATCCATTCAGGTTTTCGACCAAATACCAGGATGATGAATCGGGCCTGCTGTATTACGGGTATCGGTATTACGATCCGTCATCGGGGCGCTTTCTAAACAGGGATCCGTTAGATGAGCCAGGATTTGGTTTGGCGGCCAATAGGCCCAAAGTGGCGAAGAATTCACTTGGCGAGAAACGTGTTGAGGCATTTCTAAAATTCCTTCACCTTGAGAATTTGCCATTGGTTGCCGAAAGTCAACTTGGGCTAGATATAAATTCAGGCCCTGAACCAAACCAAAACACCGTTGATCTGTATGCCTTTGTCGAGAACGACCCGGTCATTAACATGGATGCTTTTGGCTTGGATTCTTGCGTGTCCGCTCCTCCTCAGCCTGCTAATTCTTGCGTATGTGACCAATACGGTAATGAGAAGTATTCCAATGAACCTGGCCTCCAGGTTAGTCTCAAGTGCTTTTGCAAATGCGCTGGCGACAGTCCGTGGTCTCAGGCAGTTCGCGGCTGCTTAGCATGTGAACACGCAAAGGGAACCGACATTACAGTTGCCCACGCATATTGCTGCTATAAAGCATCCTTGAAACATTTGATGCCGATTTCAGCCCTGGAGCATTGTTTTACGCACTGCGGCGGCGATTGGTCCAAATTCCTAAATAGTCTTCCGCCACCTGTAATCGCAATGTGAACAGATTCAAAATAATTACAATCGCCGGGATTTTTGCGGTGCTCGTTGAGGCTGCCTGTGTTCTGTGCTGGTTGAGCGGCGGAGCTTTGGGTGGGGCTGTTTTATTTTGGCCTGCTTTTGTTCTATTATACCCAGCAATGTTTGTATCTAATTGTTTGACTGCGCATATCAATTCGGCATCGTTGAACGTGATAACCTTACTGATTGTTGGTTTTCTTCAGTTTTTCCTGATTTTTTGGCTCGTCATCAAACTGATACGCCAACGCAGGACGAGTCGGTCTTGATAATGCGCGCCGTCATAACAGGAGCGTTTGGTTATTCCGGGCGTTACATCGCACGTCGCTTGCTCGATGCTGGTCACGCAGTCATCACCCTGACGAACTCCTTGAAGCGTGACAATCCATTTGGCGGGCAGGTGCAGGCGTTCCCGTTCAATTTCGACCAACCCGAACGGTTGAGAGAATCGTTGCGGGAAATGGACGTGCTCATAAACACCTACTTTGTGCGGTTTGAGCATCGGTTGTTTACGCACAGCGTAAGCGTCTGGAGAACGACCCTTATTCAGGGAGCATATTTGTCATAGCATATCGCTATGACAGATATGATCGAAGCTGACGGCAATGTAATCAAAGCGGATGGCAAGGGGCGGGTTCGGATGACTGCGGATCAACGGGAGAAGTTGCTGGAGGAGTTTGAGCGCAGCGGGATCAGTGGGCCGCAATTTTCCGCCGTGGCGGGGGTTAAATACCAAACCCTGGCCGGCTGGGCCCGGAAGCGACGCCACGAAGGTCAGGCGAAGGTCCTCTCGGCTGTGAATGGGGCAGGCCCAGTCAATTGGTAATTAAGGTCTTACTTTCAATGCTGTTTCGCCCCAAACCGTTTCCAAAATGGGGGATCAAGAAATGACAAAATCCCCAGTCGCAGCACCCTTCCCAATTTTCAGGCAGGCTCTAGGAGGCTTTGGCCTTGCTTTTGATTTTTTTGCGGGTGTCTGCCTGCAACAAATCCAATTCCGCCTGGATTTCCTCCTTCATTTTCCTCTCCATGCGGTCAATGAAAAGGATGCCGTTGAGGTGATCAATCTCATGCTGCACGGCGCGCGCCAGAAGCCCGCCGCAGCGGAAGCTGATCGGTTTGCCATGACCATCCAGCGCCGTCACATCCACCTTTTCAGGCCTGGATATTTCGCCAAAAATTTCAGGAAAACTAAGGCATCCCTCACTCCCGGGCTTGGCTTCGGAAACCGGTTTAACCACCGGGTTGATCAATGCCAGCGGCATGATCGCATCCAACTCACCCGGTTGGCCGTCCAGTTCCACCGTGGAAGGCCTTTCTTTTTGCGCGCCGCGCACATCAATCACCGCCACTTGCAGGGCCACCCCCACCTGTTGGGCGGCCAATCCCACACCATGATTGGCTTCCATGGTTTCAAACATGTCGGCGATGAGTTTTTGAATCTCCGGTGTCAGGCTCTCCACCTTGGCCCCTTTTTGGCGCAGCACAGGCTGGCCGTATTTCACAATCTCCAGAATCATGAGGATTTAATCGGCAGTGATGTCGAGGATTTCGAGGACCCTTTGCAGGTCGTTATCGTTGAAAAAGCGCACTTCCAAGCAGCCTTTTCCCTGGCTGTATTTGAGGTGGACCTGGGTCCCGAATTTTTCACGCAACTTGTCTTCTATCCGGCTCAGGTTGGCGTCCCTGGTCGGGGTTGTTTTGGAAGGTGATCCGTCCTCTTGAATCGGGGGTTTCGGCTGGGTCATCCCCTCGATCAACGATTCAGCCTGGCGCACATTCAGACCATTTTCAACAATGCGGATGGCCGCTTGAAGTTGCCGGGATTCTTCGTTCAAGCCGAGGATTACTTTGGCGTGGCCCACGGACAATTGTCCTTTCCTCAAATGTTCCTGGATGGTGGCGGGAAGCTTGAGCAGCCGGGTGGCATTGGCCACCGCAGCGCGGCTTTTTCCCACTTTCAAGGCAATTTGTTCCTGGGTTAAACCAAACTGTCCCGCTAATTGGGCGTAACCCAGGGCCTCTTCCAAGGGATTGAGATTCTCGCGTTGCAGATTCTCAATCAGAGCCAGTTCCAGCACCGACCGGTCGTCCGCCTGCCTTGAGATCACCGGCACCTCTGCCAGTTTCAACAACTGAGCCGCCCGCCAGCGTCGTTCGCCGGCAATCAATTCGAAGTGATCCTCCCTTTCCCGCACTATCAGGGGCTGAACAATACCCTGCGCCCGAATGGACTCTGCCAGCTCCTGGAGGGCTTCCGGGGAAAATTCCTTCCGGGGTTGCAAAGGAGAGGGACGTATCCGGTCCAACGGCACCCGTTGCACCCTGTCTTCCGTGCTGTTTCCAGCCGGAGAAACGGGCGATGGACCTTTTATAGCGGTTGTTGTGGATGGGGAAACCGGAGGAGCGCCCATGAGGGCACCCAAACCCCGCCCCAATGCAGGTTTTGCCATGAAGACAGGTTGTAGGAGGGCCGCGGCAATGTCAATTTGAAGACATTCCCCCGCGCCAGCCTTCGCCAAGGGTCACGGACCGGTGCCAGGTCATTCGAGGGATGAAAAATCCCCCAGCGGACGGGTGAACGCGGCTGCCGCAGGTTGCCGCACCAAGGTGTCTTCCGTGGCATGGACACTGCCCGAGGTGGCGGCAAAAGGCAGAGACACCACAAACACCACCGAACCCATCAGGGTGGCCAGGATGCAGGCAGGCCGGGCCAGCAGCACATCCCCGGTCACCATCAGGGCATCGCCCTGCGCCTGGCTGTTCACTCCACTGCCGCACAGGACCATCCCCGCCACAAGAAGTGTTGATATTTTGGCTTTCATAATTTGACGTTGCCATAAGCTGCACCCGCCCGCCCTTGCTTTCAAGTGAATTGTATTTCACCCCGGTCCGGGTATGATGCCCGGGTGAGTCATAAAAGCGCCCGCATAGCCAGCCTCGTCGAATCCCTCCAGGGCAGGGACTTGGATGCGCGCTACCTGGGCTATTTCACCTGCTTCAATCATCAGCAATTTTATGAGGCGCACGAGGTCCTCGAGGATCTCTGGCTGGAGGTGCGGTTCAAACCCGATGGCGATTTTTACAAGGCCCTGATCCAACTGGCCGGCGCCTTTGTTCATATCCAAAAAAAAAGGTTCGGTCCCGCTTCAGCCCTTTTTCATCTGGCCCAGGGGTATCTCGCCAAATATCCAGCCCCGTACCATCGTTTGGATGGCCGCATGGTGCGTCAGTTGATTGCAGAATGGCAGGCAGACCTGAAACGGTCGCCAGAGGAAATCCTGGCAAACCATCCCGGTCGCCTGCCGAGGTTGTGTTTGATGGATTAGTTTGGTGGATTTTTATGTCAAACACACCGGGCAAAATCATTCTGGCTGGCGGGAGCGGGTTCATCGGGCAGGCGCTCACGGCTGCTTTTCTTTCCGCGGGCTATTCCGTGGTGGTGCTCTCCCGGCAACCCGGCCGTGTTTCGGGAAACCCCATGCTCGTCCAGTGGGATGGCCGGACATCGGGCGCTTGGGAACAGGCCCTGGATGGGGCTTCCGCCCTCATCAACCTGTCCGGGCGCAGTGTCAATTGTCCGCACACGCCAAAAAACCTGCTTGAAATCAGGGATTCCCGCATGGGTTCGGTTCAGGCCCTGGCTGCCGCAATGGCCCGTGTCAACAAACCGCCCCAGGTATGGATTCAAGCCAGTGCCATTGGTTTTTATGGGGACACGGGTGATCGTTTGAATTCGGAGACATCACCCCCGGGCGCAGATTCCCTGGCTTCGGTTTGCCAGGATTGGGAGGGGGCCTTCAATGCCGTCCAGCTTCCCGCCACGCGCCGTGTCATCCTGCGTCTGGGATTCGTTTTGGGCCGCAACGGTGGCGCATTGCCAATCTTGATGCGCATGACGCGGTATTTTTTGGGCGGTGCCGCGGGTTCCGGCAGGCAGTATGTCAGTTGGATTCACCTGGCCGATGTCGTGGGTGCCTTCGCACAGGCTGTCCAGCAGCCCGCTTTTTCAGGCACATACAATGTCGTGGCTCCGGAACCGGCAACCAACCGCGATTTCATGCGTGTTTTGCGGCAGGTTTTGCATCGTCCATGGAGTCCTCCCGCCCCGGCACTGGCCGTGCGATGGGGGGCGTGGTTGATGGGTTCGGAGGGGTCACTGGCCCTTGTCAGCCAGCGGTGCAGCGCGCAAAAGCTTCTGGGCGCCGGGTTTTCGTTCCAGTTTCCACGCCTCGAAATGGCCTTGAAAGACCTTTGCCGCTCCATCTGAACGCGCCAACACTTTGCACGACCGCTTAGGCTCTCAGGGCCTGTCTGAAAATTGGGAAGGGTGCTGCGACTGGGGATTTTGGCCTTGGGCGAGGCGGAGCTGTAGGCGCATCCCCGTAGCGGGCTGTAACGACGGCGACAACAAAGGCCAAGGGCAAAAGCACCGTCGCCCGGAGGGTTTTCGCGCCCAAGCCGGGTCTGGCGTTGTTGCTCCCCGGTCGCAGACCCGCGGGGTGTATGCTTCCACGTCGCGCCCGGCCAGACCGGCTTGGGTAGGAAAACAGAATCCTTCCGAATTTTCAGACAGGATCTGAGCCTTATTTGCCGCATACCCGCCCTTAACAACCATCCTTAAAACGGGGAGGCCGTCCTGTATTCAAATCGTTTTTAACCCGAAAAGCGCTATGGAAAGGGTCAAGATGCGGAGATGCTGGAGCGGAAACGCTTTGGAAAAAACGAAACCATACCCGAAGCGGTCTGGTGGGATTTTCCCAACGAGCTTGCGCCTGGTAGATTGGGGCTGATTGGCCTTTTGAATTTCGTTTTTTCGGTTAGATGAAAACTGGCCTGAAAATTTCCCCTTGAAACCCCTCATTTGGAACAGAATTTGCAGGGATGGGGCTTTGAAGCGATGAAAAGTCACAAGAATTTTACAACGACATGTATCCCAATGGAATATAAAATCCCCAAGCGATCCGCAAACAGGCTTCGGGCTTTCTGCGGGCGGGATAAATCCATTGCCAAATTCGAGATTTTATATACTATGAGGTTTCTGGATTAGCTGTTTTTCAGGGAAAAATTTAGAGGACCATGCCACCACAAAACCACCTCACCCTTCAAGTAGGCTCAATCGCATCCTCAGAGGGCTGGCCCTGTGAGGGCGAAGGCCTTTTTTTGATTTTTGTGGAAAGCGGACGGGGGCAAATCACGGCGTTTTCCAATCAATCGAGCTTGGCCCCGGGCGACCTTCTGGTCGTGAGCGGACGGTCTCAGGCCAAGCTGGCCGTGCATCCTTCAGCCGCTGGCGCCGCCCTGGCCTTCCGGTGGTTTACCGTCTCCGCAGACAGCTTGTTCCCCTTGTTTTCTCCCGGGGAAGTCTCTTTCATCCAAAACATAGTTCAGGGCTTCAGGGCTCCCAAAATTTATCCAGCCTCACAACCCGCTGCCAGCCAGTGTCATTCCCTCATCCGCCAGGCCGCTGAAAAACAGGATTTGATCCATCGCAGCCACCTGCTGCAGGTGGTGGCCCTCCTGCTGTCCGCCGAGTTTTGGTCCTGGCAACAAAAACAGACCACGCTCGGCGATTCAGCCGATGACCACACGCTCCAGGTTTTTGAGCAGCTTTCTTCCGATGAATTGCTGACCATGTCCGTGGACGAATTGGCGGCCAAGTTCGGTTGCAGCCGCCGGCATTTAAGCCGCCTGTTTCACCAGAAATTTGGCGTCTCAGTCGCCGCCCTGCGAATGGAAATCCGCCTCCTCAAGGCCTCCTCCATCCTGCGGGATCCCAGGGTGAAAATTATCAATGTGGCCGAACAATGCGGGTTCAACCACCTGGGCTTGTTCAACACCTGCTTCAAACGGCGCTTCGGCCAGACGCCCGGCATGTGGCGAAACACCCTGCGCGAACAATCGCAGCTCGCCGACAAATCAAAAGACACCGAACAATGCCCGCTTAAAACCTCCGGTATTTGTCCTCTTGGCAGCGTGAACCATTCCCCCGGTGGCAACCATCGGCAGACAAATCCATCCTCTTCTGCCGCAATTGCCGGTTCCATCAAGGCGCGCCTCATGGTTGAGGCCGTCAAGGGCAGTGCCGCATCCAGAGGCAGGCCGCGTCCAATTGATGGGCAGGGGGAGCGTATCCCATGATCCGGCAAACGATTCTTCAACCGGTTTTTGCATCAAGTCCCGGCTTGACCGCGCCTTTTATTCCGCCTTGCCTGAGCCTATTGTCGAATGTTGCCGTGCCAAACCCGGGTTTTGGCGGTTTTTACCCCGAAAAACACAGTTTTCTTCGCCTGCGGCATGTCACTTGCATTAAATAAGATATGAGTCATGAATTGATCCCGGTCTCAGGCGATGAATACCGTGGATCGGACCTTCATCACGTGGCCTCCGCGCCCTCCTCAGCCCAGCGCTTGAGGAGGTTTCTGGCTGCCCTCCGCCAATTCTGGTGGATACCGCTCATTACCGTTATTCTCGGCGCCGTCTTGGGTTTCATCGCGGCCCGGCGTCTTGTCCCCGTTTACGTCTCCTCCGCCCGCATGTGGGAAACCCTCAAGGTCCAGTTGCCGGGGGAATCTCTCTACTCCGAGGACATGCAGAATTTGATGGGCACCCAAATCCAGCTTTTGCAGAGCGAAAAAATCCGTGAGATGACCCTTGTCCGGCTGGCCGCCAATGCCGCCAAAACACCCATCCCACTGGGACAGGACGGCCAGCCCCTGCCGGTCACCATCCGGGTGGATTCCGCGCCCAACAGCTCCATTTTGGACCTCAGCGCCGCCAGCTCGGACCCCGCCTTCACCCAGAATTACCTGCAGGCGCTCATGGAGACTTTCATCACATACGACCGGGACACCCGCAATTCCATTTCCGGCATGACCCTCGCCTCCATCACCGATGAGATTGCCAAACTGGAGGAGGACTTGAAGAACGAGCAGGATGATCTCAGCGCCTACCAGCGCACCAACAACGTGGAGATTGTGAAGAACGAGCAGGCCGTTGCAGCCGCCTATCTCACCCGCCTCCAAACCGAACTGGCCGACTTGGAGTTGCAATCCAAATTGGTGGAGACCGCGGAAAAGGAGGAGCAAAAAACCGGTACATTGCTCACCAACGACGCCGTAATCCTCGCCGTGATGAACAACCTGGAAGGCAGCTCGGCGGGGGCCCAGGCCGATGCGTCCACCCCCGACGACCAAAACAAGGTTGATTTGCTCGAGATGAGGCGCCAGGACCTCATCGTGAACCAAAAACTCCTGACCAACAGCGAGACCATCCAGGAGTTGGACGACCAAATCAAGGGAGCCAAGCAAGCCCAGACCGCCCGGAAAAGCGCCCTCGTGCAGAGTATGTACGACAGGCTGGAGGCCTACAAGCTGGTCACCCAGATCAAAATCAATTACGACAAGGACTCCATCAAGGAATGGGAGGCCAAAATCAGCGGGGAAAACGCCGTGCTCGGCAAGGCCGATGACATGCAGATGAAAATCGCCCATACCCAGAGCGATTACGACCGGCTCACCCAGCTCTCCCAAAACATCGGCATCAGCCGCAGCATTGACCAGGAATCGCTGGCCATCCTGGAGCAAGCCTCACCCTCGTACCGGTCCGTGGCCAAGGAGAACCAGATGCGCGCCATGAGCATTGCGGGCGGCCTGGCAGTCGGGCTGGCTTTCGTGTTTTTGCTGGGCCTGCGCGATGACCGCTTCACCTCCCTCCTGGAAGTGAACCAGACACTCGGCGATTCCGTCATGGCCATGCTGCCCCGCATGCCCCGGGACATGAAGGACCAGGCGCTGATGCTGGCGCCCAATGACCAGCGGCACCTCTATGCGGAATCCTACCGCAGCCTCCGCAGCGCCCTGCATTTCCTCACTCATGGCGAGAGCCGCCCCAAGACCATCCTGGTGACCAGCGCCACCCCAAACGAGGGCAAATCCACCGTGTCCGCAAACCTCGCCAAAACCCTCGCCCTGGCCGGCTCCAAAGTGCTCCTCGTGGACGGGGACCTCCGGCGCGGCCATCTGCACGAGCTGCTGGGTTTGAAAAATGACCAGGGCTTTGTCAACCTCCTCGCCGGAGAATGCGCCGCCGCCGATGTCATCCAGTACAACGGCATCCATAACCTGTCCTTTATCTCCAGGGGCTCCGGCCAGGCCAATCCGGGCGACCTTTTACTCTCCCCGAACCTCAATCAGTTGCTCGCCCGGTGGAAGGCGGATTATGACTATGTCCTCATGGACAGCAGTCCCGTCTTTGCCGTGGCAGACAGCGCCACCGTGGCACCCTGCATGGATGGTACCATCTTTCTCGTGCGCAGCCATTTTTCCAGCGCCCGAATGACCCGCGAGGCCCTCGAGATACTCGCCCAGCGCCGTGCCCGCATCATCGGCGTGGTGTTTAACATGGCCAACACAAAGTCCCGGGATTACAAGTATTACAAATACGCCGAGTATTACCCCGCCGCCAAGGCTCAGGATTGAAGCCGGCCAGGCGCAGGGCTCCAGGTTTTTTGATGGTTGGGATAGGCATGGGTTTGATGTGAGTTTGGCATGCCTATTGCATGCCGGTGGTTTGCAAGTCGGCTCGCGTGGCGGCTTTGCCAGTGAATGAAAATTAAGATTCGTTGCCTTGGGGTGAATCGCCTGCCCGTTGAAAAGCGGACTGCGAATTGACCGGGACGAAGTCTGCCCATCCCCCGGCCACCAATGAAATTGGCGGAGAGGGCCAGGGAGAGGGGAACTCGCAAACAGTCAGTGCGAAAGATGAACAATCTCACTTTCTGAAAGCTCAGCACCACCTCTCCCCGTCCCTCTCCCCCAATAAAATTGGCGGAGAGGGAGAAAGACGCGGTGGATTTGATATGGCTTTAAACCATTCCAAGTGTCAATGATGCTCAACCCTTTCAAGACCGTTAAAAAACCCAGGCTGTATTATTCCCTCTCCCCGCAAACGAAGTGTGGGGAGAGGGTTAGGGAGAGGGGCGCTCGCAAACAGTCAGTGCGAAAGAAGAACAATCTCACTTTCTGAAAACTCAGTGCCACCTCTCCCCGCCCCTCTCCCCCAATAAAATTGGCGGAGAGGGAGAAAGACGCGGAAGGCTTGCCTTGCCCTAAAACCATTTTGAGCCTTGAAGGTGAACCCATTTTCAAGACCGTTAAAAAACCCAGTCTGTCCTATTCCCCCTCCCCGCAAACGAAGCGCGGGGAGAGGGCCAGGGAGAGGGGAGAAATGAACAACAAAGGCTGAAGACAAAAGGCATGCCGCCCGAAGGGTCTTCGACAGACAACAGCACCCATTGCCATTTCCAGACAGGCTCTCCAAGGGGGTGGAGAGATTCCACTACCCCAACGTCTCCGGGTCTCCCCGCCCCGTAAACAAAATTCCATTGGCGGTTAAACTGCCGGTCCGGCTTCGGCGGGCGGGCATGGGATTTTCACTCTCAATTCCCTTGTGCCGATGCAGACTTGCCGTGTAGGATTTTGTCATGATCAAGCTAGGGAAAAAGGCTGGCACCAAAAAAAGCCTGGTCTTTTTGGTGGAGGACCATCCGGTTTTTCGCGAGGGCTTGGGCAAACTGCTCAATGCAGAGCCTGATTTAAAGGTTTGCGGCGGCACTGGAGACCCGTGCCAGGCCATCAAAATGATCCGCAAAGCCAAACCAGACCTGGTGGTGGTGGATATCGGTTTGCCCGGCAAAAGCGGGCTGGAATTGATCAAGGAAATCCGCGATGAAGCCATCCCGGTAAAATTGCTGGCTGTTTCCATGTTCGATGAGGCCATTTACGCGCAACGGGTTTTAAGAGCCGGCGGGGATGGTTACGTCATGAAACAGGAGGACCCAGAGGTGATTGTTCTGGCCATCCGCGATGTTTTGGCCGGACGCATTTACGTGAGCGAAAATGTTTTTGCCAACGATGCCATGCGCAATCCTGTCCCTGATGACGCCTCCCTGATTGACACCCTCACCGATGTGGAATTGGAAGTCCTGGAAGGCCTTGGTCAGGGGCGCAGTTCCAATGAAATCGCCGACCAGATTGAGATGACGGTGAAAGAGGTGGACGGTTTGGTGGGCAGCATCCGGCGCAAGCTCAAGCTCAAAAATCTCAATTCCCTTATCCGTTATGCCGTTTGTTGGGTGGAGGATAGCGTTAAATAGCCATTCAGGCGGGGTCGGGGCAGGCATCTCGCGGCATGCCCGCGTCAAGACCGTCCCAAATCCCGCGCTCCAATCCAGTCCTGCCTGCGAATGCAATCGGCAAGCAACCTAAACATGAGCGAATCCCAACCTGTTGCCCCTTCCATGATGCTTGCAGCCAATGTCCATGCTCCCGGAAACCCACCCATGCCGGAGGGCGGTTCGGACCTTGACACGCCGCCCCGTCAGGATTCGAAGTGGTTCGTGGCCCACACACTTCCCCGCCGGGAGAAAAAACTCAAGGCCTGCGGAGATC
>DAIDJC010000087.1 GCA_027451565.1 Limisphaerales bacterium
GCGCGCCAGGCTTCCTGAATCAAATTGGTGAGGTAGGTATTGGAAAAAACCACCGTGGGCAGTTTGGCAAACTCCTCGCTCTGCCTGATTTCCCGAATGACCTCCACCCCGGATATGCCTGGCAACATCAGGTCCAGGATTACCATTTGTGGTTTCAAGGTGCGCAGCAGTCTCAGGCCCGTTTCTCCATCTGGGGCGGTCTCAGTTTGATATCCTTCCACGGCGAGTTTGTTCCGGTAAACATTGGCCACGATCGGATCATCTTCAATCAGGAGTATTTTTTTCATGCGGTAATCAGGCTTTCTGTGCTCACGGATGCGAATTCTGGGCGGGTTTTGATGAATAACTGGATTTGGTAATACTCAGAGGCAGCGAGGGAGAGGCAATCGGCCGCCCTTGTCAGGTTGCCTTCAAGGCCCATTTTTTCCAAATCTCGCAACAAGGGAACCAGCCGCGTCATGCCCAGGGTGGCGCTGGAACCTGCGCAGCTATGCGCCACGCGACGAAGTTTGTCGTGCTCGCCGGCCATCACGGCCTGGTGCATTTGTTCCATTTGCTGAGTGGTCTGCTTGAGATACATCTCGGTCAACTCCCGCAGATTATCATTGCTGCCATCGGTCAAATCGAGCAGGCGGTCCATATCCACTGGTGAGGGCGCGGATTCCTCGACTGCGGGCTTGGTTGGCACAGGGGCGGGGACCTCGGAAACAAGGTTGGTCGGTGCGACTTTTTCACCCCATTTTTCCAGCATTTCACGGACGTCCTTGGGTCGGACCGGCTTGGAGAGATAATCATCCATGCCCGAGGCCATGCATTTTTCCCGGTCACCCTGCATGGCATGTGCGGTGACCGCCACAATCACCATTCGGGCCTGATAATTTTTTCGGCTTGGGTCCATCTGTCTTTGCCTGATCAATTGGGTGGCCTCCAAGCCGTCCATTTCCGGCATCATCACATCCATCAAAATCAAGTTGTAGGGCTTGGCATCCAAAGCCTCCAAAGCCTCCCGCCCGTTTCCTGCCACATCGGCTTTGTAGCCGAGTTGCTGGAGAATCCGGACAGCCACCCGCTGGTTGATGGTGTTGTCATCCACCACCAAAATTTGGAGCGGATACTTATCGGTCAATTTCGAGGCGGGCTGCTGGAGGGGAGCCGGTTTGGTGGTGCTCTGGGGATTGAGAACCACTTTTTCCAAAAGGGCGTGGAGTTGGGATGGTTTCAGTGGCTTGGGCAGTGTATGGCCAAAAGCCAGGTGCGCCTGTTGTGGCACATTCCGCCCCTTGCCAAGGGGCGTGACCAGGATGATGGGAATGATGGCGGCTGAAGGAATTTTATGAATTTCCCGGGCGATATGAATGCCGTCCTGGCCTGGGCATTGAATATCAATCAGGACCAGGTCAATGGGTTCACCCTTGCGCAGCGTTTCCAAGGCATCCAGGGAGGAATCGGGCGCCACAGGAACCATTCCCCAAAGTTGACACATGCGTGTAACCAAGCTGCGACTGGCAGGATTCTGGTTGATGATGAGGATTCTGAGGTCGGCCAGGCGTGGGTTTCTGGCCAGAAAGGCCGGTGGAGCGCTGTTTGGGCGGGACTGCGTTTGAATGGTGAAATGGAAAGTGGAACCTTTGCCTTGAGTGCTCTCCACCCACATTTTGCCCCCCATGAGTTCCACCAGCTTGCGGCTGATGGCCAGACCCAATCCGGTGCCGCCATACTTGCGTGCCGTGGAGGATTCCGCCTGGGTGAAGGGTTGAAATAATTTTGCAAGTCGTTCCGGTGAAATGCCGATGCCTGTGTCTTGAATGGCGAAATGGAGAGTCAAAGCCTGATTCGGTTCCATGGCGGACGCATTCGGCTGAGGCGGCACACATTTGACATGAATCTTAACTTCCCCTTGCTCCGTGAACTTGAGAGCGTTACCCAGCAAGTTTACCAGGATCTGGCGCAGGCGCTGTTCGTCTCCGAAAATCTCGCTTGGAATGACCGGGTCCACTTCCTGAATCAGCTCGATTTGTTTTTCGAAAGACTTGGCGGAAAGCAGATCGGTGGTGTCCTCAATGCAGGAGCGCAGGTTGAAGGGGTTTTTTTCCAGCTCCATCTTGCCTGCCTCGATCTTGGAGAAATCCAGGATATCGTTGATGATGTTCAGCAATGACTCACTGCTGTTGTAGATGGTATCCAGGTAACTGCGCTGGTCGTGGCTCAGGGATGTTTCAAGCATCAACCCGGTCATGGCAATAACCCCGTTCATGGGGGTGCGAATTTCATGGCTCATGGCGGCCAGGAAATCGGATTTGCTGCGGGAGGCGGCCTCGGCCGCCTGGCGCGCGCCAGTAGCTTCATCCACCCGCGCCAGCAATTGCCGGTGCCTCAGCATCAATTGCAAGGTTCCTGCAAGCTGGATGCGAAATAAATCCGGGCTGGTGGAAATCCAGGGCAACCACTGGTGCATACCTTTGGACAGGGCGCTTTGGACCAGACCGGCGGGAACGCAACTATCGCCGTAGCCAAAGGTCAGGGCCGGTTTTGACTGCGGGTTTTCCGCCATGAATTGGAGGCAGGCCAGGGAATCCTCCAGGCAATCCTGCAAGTCCAGAAAAATGCCATCAAACGCCTCGGCCCCGATGAATTGCTCCATTTCCACGGCGGACCGGCCATAGGTGATGCGCACGCCGCCGGGTATGAATTCCCCGGCCATGACGTCCAGAATTTTGGCATGGGTGCCAAGTATCAGGACCTTGAGTTTGTGTGTGCCCATGTTTTTAGGTTAAAAATTTGTACGCGTTTACAATGCCAGCAAATGGCATTCCTAATACTTGAAAATCAAGATTTTTATGAAATTGAATAAACATTGCTGCATGCCGCCAGGGCCGGTAAACTTGCTTCATGCTGAGAACCGCTTTAGAAAGCGCCACAGGGGACTTGGCGGCAGCGACTCACCTTGGGGCATACCGGCACATGTTGCTGGCTAGATTATTGGACGACAAGTTCGCGGCGCTTTACCGTGCCGGCAAGATTCAGGGTGGGGTTTTTCTTGGCCGCGGCCAGGAGGCCTTGAGCGCTTCCATTGGTGTTTCCCTGCAAAAAAACGATATTTTCGCGCCTCTGATACGAGATGCTGCAGGACGTCTGGCTTTTGGGGAAACCATCCTCGAAGCCATCCGGACTTACATGGGGTCGGCATTGGGTCCAATGCGTGGCCGGGATGGGAATGTTCACAGGGGGCGACCTCAAGATGGGTATCTGCCAATGATCAGCCACCTTGGCGCGATGATTTCCGTGGTGAATGGCACATTGCTGGCCCGGCGGTTTAAGAAGATCACCGGAACAGTGGGGGTGGCCTGTATTGGCGAGGGAGCCACGTCCACGGGGTCCTTTCATGAGGCTTTGAACCAGGCTGCCGTGGAAAAATTGCCACTGGTCCTGATTGTGGCAAATAATCAATATGCGTATTCCACGCCGACTCATCGCCAGTTCGCCTGCGAGGATTTGGCGGACAAGGCCCCGGGCTACGGAGTGGAGGCTCATCGGCTGAAAGGCAACGATCTGACTGATTGCCTGCGAGGCGTGGGGGAGGCTGTCAAACGCGCGCGGTTTGATGGTGGACCCCAGTTGGTGGTGGCTGATTTGCTCAGACTGTGCGGTCATGGGGAACATGATGATGCCGGATATGTCACGCAGGAACACAAGGACTCTGCGCTTGGCCGGGATTGCCTCAAGGTGGCGGAGAAATTTATGCTGGAAGAGGGCTGGGTGACCGGGGAGCAATTGGAGGTCTTGCGCAGCCAGATGATTCATGAGATCGAGGAAGCGGTCGCCCAAGTGCAGCGAGAACCCGCGCCTGACCCCTTTGCCGAGGAGTGGCAGGCATTGTCTTGCGGGGGATTGAGCGATGTGCGCATGGATTGATAAAATGCAAAGGAATTCCTGGACTGGGGACTAAAAAACGAGGCCAAAATCAACGTGAATATCACTTATCTTGAAGCCATCCGTGAAGCGCAGGCTCGTGCCTTGAAGCAGGACCCGCGCGTGTTCATTTATGGACAGGATGTGGGGGCGTTTGGAGGCGCCTTCAAGGCCACCAAAAACCTGGCCGGCGAGTTTCCCGGGCGGGTCCTGGATTCGCCCATTTCGGAGGATGCCATGGTAGGCCTGGCGGTGGGGGCGGCCATGGAGGGAATGCGCCCGATTGTGGAAATGCAATTCGCTGATTTTTCCACGGTGGGTTTCAACCAGATCGTGAATCAGGCAGCCACACTCTTCTGGCGCACGCAGGTGGCTTGTCCCATAACTGTGCGTCTGCCTTTTGGAGGCACCTCCGGCGCCGGTCCATTCCACAGCCAATGCATCGAGGCCATTTACGCCCACTTTCCCGGCTTGATCGTACTGGCTCCAGCCACCGTGGAGGATGCTTATAGCATGCTGCTGGAGGCGGTGGCCCTGGACGACCCGGTGATTTTTTGCGAGCATAAGTTTCTGTATTATCATTTGAAGGCAGAGAAGCTGCCCGAGGAGGCATTGCCTGTGGGCCGTGCCCGGATTGCCCGCGAAGGACGGGATTTGACCATCGTCACCTATAGCGCCATGGTGCATGAGGCGCTGGCGGCAGCCCGGGAATTGGCCCAGGATGGCTGGGAAGTGGAAATTGTGGATTTGCGGTCCGTCAAACCCATGGATACGGACACCATCATGGCAAGTGTGGCGCGAACCGGGAAGCTATTGTGCGTGGGCGAGGCATGGCCATGGGGCGGGGTTACGGCTGAGGTCATATCCAGGGTGGCCAGCGAGGGGTATGGGCTTCTGGACGTACCACCCCAGCGTTTGAATGCCAAAGACACACCCGTTCCATATCATCCGAACCTCTGGGCCGCCCACAGACCCACCGCGCGAAGCATTGTGGCGGCAGCCCGCAAACTTTTTCGTCAATGATTCCATCCACCTTTCATCGCCAATCCGGAGATGCCTCCCGGAAAATCCATTTTGACCAACGATTTTGAACCATGCAGATTCCCATCATCATGCCCCAATTGGGCGAATCCATTGCAGAGGCCGCCATTGTGAATTTTCTGGTTCGACCGGGGGATTTGGTCGAGACGGATCAAAACCTCATCGAAGTGGAAACCAACAAGGCGACCATGACGGTGACCGCGCCGTGCAGCGGCCGACTGATTGACTGGAGCGCCCGGCTGCAGGAGAGCTATCCAGTGGGGTCCACTTTGGGCCAGATCGAGGTGTCAGTGGAGGAGGCGCGGCGTGTGGGGATGGATTCCCCGCCCGATCCCAGCAAGGTTTCCGAGGTTGAGACGAAGCCGGGCGGGACCATGTCCGCACCGCGGGTTCAACCCACGGTGCGGGGATTGCCAGTTCCTGCCAATGCGACCGGGGCCAGTTACCTTTCTCCCAGGCTCAAGGCGCGGATGGATGAACTGGGGCTGCACGCGGCGGATTTGGCTGGCGTGGCGGGCAGCGGGTCAGCGGGGCGGGTGACGGTTCAGGATTTTGAGAAATACATAGCAGGGCTTGAGCGCCACCAAATGAGCGCCGCTTCCTCCATGAGAGTGGCGGTCGCTGATGCCATGCGGCGAAGCTGGACTCGGCCGCTGGCCACCGTGGGGCTGCCTGTAGCCATTGATGCATTGCTGGCACACAGGAAACAATTGAAATCCAAGCCCGGCCCCGCGCTATATGCCCTGCGGGCCCTGGCCCTGGCTTTGGCGGAAAACTCCGCCGTGGCGGGCAGATTGATTGGAAACAAGATTGTGCATCCCACCACCATTGACGTGGGTTTTGCGGTGGAGGCGGATGATGGCGTGCTGGTGCCGGTGATTCGACAGGCCGACCGCAGCGTGCTGCTGGATTTGACCCAGCGCTACAATGACCTGGTGGAAAGTGCAAGACAGAGAAAACTGCCCTCGGACGCCACTGGCGGATCCATAGCCACCGTGACTAATTTTGGCACCTTTGGTCTGACTTGGGCCACCCCCATACCTTTGCCGGAGCAAACGCTGGTTTTGGGGCTTGGCGCCGGACGAATGGTTCCCAATTGGGATGCGACAGCCTCGAAGTTCACCCCAGTCATGGAGGCCAACCTGACCTTGAGTTTTGACCATCGGGTTTTGGATGGCGGCGCCGCTGGAAGGTTGTTGCAACGAATCGCTCAGTTGATGCTTCGGCCTGAACTTTTGTGAGGATCATCCCTTCGGGGAAACAAGGGATTGGGAGTTCCTATGCGGTGGCCCTCAGCCAAGCCTCCCCATGCGGAAAAGGACCATTGGTCTGGCTTTTGGGCGAGGCCCAATTGGGCGTTGATTTTGCAGGCAGTTTCAGGCAGGTAGGGCCATGCCAACACCGCCAGCACGCGACAGATTTCCGCAAGATTGTACAAAACCGCATCAAGCCTTTGTGACTGGGCCGGGTCCTTGGCCAGCTTGAAAGGTGCTGTCTGGTCCACATATTGATTGGCCCGGGAAATCAGGCCCCAGATGCTGAGCAGGCCGGCTTGAAGATGGTTTTGTTTCAAGGCTTCCCCGGTTTCCTGGGTTGCCTGGATGGTCTCTGCGGCCAGTTCCATTGACACGGCCGGCACAATTCCATGCCGGTATCGCTGAAGCATGGAGAGGGATCGGTTCACCAAATTGCCCAGCCCATTGGCCAACTCGGCCCCGTAGCGTGCCTGAAATCCAGCGTCAGTCCAATTGCCGTCCGGTCCAATGTCCAACTCACGCAACACATGAAATCGCAGGGGGTCCACGCCCCATTCATCCATGATGGCGATCGGGTCCACCACGTTGCCCAGGCTCTTACTCATGCGGGTGCCATCCTTTTGCCACCAGCCGTGGACAAGAATTTGCCGGGGCAACGGCAGTTCCATGGCCTTGAGCATGATCGGCCAGTAAACCGCATGGAACTTGATGATGTCCTTGCCAATCACATGGATATCCGCAGGCCACAACTCCAGGTCCGCATGGTGGGCGGCAATGCTGGTGTAATTAACCAAGGCATCAAACCACACGTAGGTGACAAATTCCCGGTCAAAGGGCAGGGGAATGCCCCAGTTTAAACGGGAAACAGGACGGGAAATGCAAAGGTCCTCGAGAGTGTTGTTTTTCAGGAACCCCAGCACTTCGTTGCGCCGGTGAGGGGGCGAGACAAAGTCGGGGTTTTTTTCCAGATGATCCACCAGCCATTCCTGGTGTTCCTTCAGCTTGAAATAATAATTTTCCTCCTTGAGTTCGACCACCTCGCCATAGGCGGGGTCGAAAGAGCCGTCCGGCTGGCGGTCTTTTTCGGTGAGAAAAGTCTCCTCTTTGGTGGAGTAAAACCCGGAGTAGCTTGATTTGTAAAAATGTCCGCGGTCATGGAGCTTGGAAAGAGTGGCTTGAACGTAATCCTTGTGGCGGGGCTGGGTGGTCCGCACAAAATCATCATGGGTCAATCCCAGCCTGGTGGCAAAGGTCATCCAGTCGCGCGCCAGCATGTCGCAGTAAGCCTGGGGATCCTTCTTCTCTGCCAGGGCGGCCTGCTGCACTTTTTGCCCGTGTTCATCCAGGCCGGTGAGAAAAAAAACCTGCTGCCCCATGCTGCGGCGTGCGCGGGCTATCACGTCCGCGATGATTTTCTCGTAGGCATGCCCCAAGTGCGGCTGACCATTCACATAATCAATGGCGGTGGTGATGTAAAACCGTTTGCTCATGATAAAAAGGGCATTCTGGATCAAGGGGCTTCACTTGGCAATCTTGCTTGCAAAAATTGAATGGATTGGTAGGTTGCATCTGGCTGTGGCGGAAAACCAGCCTCAAATAAACACCGCATGTTTTCTAAACTGACCCAATTTGCCGGGCGCCTTGACCAAGCCATGGTTTCTGGGTTTGATTCCGAACGCTTTGACTCAATGGCGCTTGAGTTGTTTGGCCTCCAATGGGAATTGAATCCAGCCTGGCAAAAGCTCTGCCGGAGCCGGGGTGTCCACCCCCAATCGGTTTCCAATTGGAGGGAAATACCGTGTGTGCCAACGGCGGTTTTCAAATTAATGGATTTTTCCTGCCTTCCCGAGCAGGGGCATTTGCGGGTTTTTCATTCCAGCGGCACAACAGGGCAGACACCGGGCAGGCACCGGCACTCCAGTCAATCGTTGGCCTTGTATGAACAATCCGCCTGGCTTTGGTTCAAGCACAATTGGGGCGAGGTTCAGGACATGATTGTTCTCCTTCCTCCACCAAGCCTGGCGCCCCATTCATCCCTCGCGCACATGATCGAGACCATTCGATGTCGCGAGAATCAAACGAGTGATTGTTTCAAGGGCCATGTGGATGGCGCAGGTGTCTGGTGCGTGGATTGGGAACCGGTGATTGAGGAGCTGCAACAGGCGGCGGCCCTGGGCAAGCCGGTGGACCTTTTCGGAACAGCCTTTTTATATGTACACCTGCTCGATGAGTTGGAAACCCGAAAGCTGTCTGTTAAACTTCCCGCTGGATCGAAGGCCATGGAGACGGGTGGATATAAAAACAGGTCCCGCGAAATGCCCAAGGCCGAACTGCACGCCTGGATGGGGCGCAGGCTCGGATTGCTCCCGGGCCAAATTATCTGCGAATATGGCATGAGCGAACTGAGTTCGCAGGCATACGGCAGGAATGGGGATGGCTTGGAAAAGGCAGAACGGCTCCTGCGTTTGCCGCCTTGGGCAAGGGTTCGTGTCGTTTCGCCGGAGAACGGGGAGGAAGCGGCCCAGGGCGAGACGGGTCTGATCCAGGTTTTTGACCTGGCGAACGCTTTTTCCGTAATGGCGATCCAAACGGAGGATTTGGGTGTCTGGGAGGATTTGGGCTTTTGCGGATTGCACGGTTTTGAGTTGCTTGGAAGGTCCGCCAAGGCTGAACCGCGTGGTTGCTCATTGATGACCCCATGAATCTTCCGGATTTTTTCATAGCCGACCTTCCTGCGGACGCCATTGTGACTCCGGGCTTGATCAAATCCGCCTGTGAGACCTTGAAGCGAAATCGCAAGCAGCACCTGAAGAGCCGCACCACCCAGGAAATAATCCATCTTTTATGTGAGGTGGGAAAGGAATGGCGCTCTCCCGCGAATCCATTCCGTTGTCATGCGCTGAAACTGGACCCGGAGATGACGGGTTTTTCCCGCCCCATATTGGAACGCGGCTTGGAGGATTTTTTTGCTGGTTTCACCGTGGAAAATTGGACCGCGTTAATCGCCCGGCAATTAGGCGAGGCCGGGTGCCTGGACGCCTTTTCTAATCAAGCTTCCAACCACACTGCAAGCCTCCCCTCTGTCGGGCCCGGGCGGTCACAAATCCTTGCCCTCGGGCCGGAGTTGATGGTTCATTTTGCGGCGGGAAACCTGCCCATTCCGGCTTTCATGGGCATTTGCCTGGGGTTGATCCTGCGCTCGGCGCAATTCATCAAGTGCTCCAGCAAGGCCTCGGTTTTGCCCAGGCTCTTTGCACACTCCATTCATGCCTTGGACCCTAAAATCGGCTCATGCATTGAAATAGGCGCATGGCCGGGTGGAGATGCGCCGCTGGAAACGCCCCTTTTGGAGGAGGCGGATTGCGTGACCATGACGGGAAGCGACGAGGCTGTGAATTCCATTCGCATGAGAATACCCGCGCGGGCGCGGTTCCTGGCCCATGGCCACCGCGTTGGTTTTGGCTACATCAGCCGGGAAATGTTGGGGGCTGGGAGTGTGAATGAAATGGTTTCACGGGTTGTGGATGACGTGACGGCCTGGGACCAAAATGGATGCTTGTCGCCCCAGGTTGTTTATGTTGAGGAGCGCGGCGAGGTGGAGTCGGATCAATTTGCAGGCCGGGTGGCGGTGGAACTTGGCCGGCGTGAGACATTTGAACCTCGTGGCCCCATCAGCCCGGAGGAATCGGCCGCCATTGTGTCCCGACGCGCCATCGCAGAGGCTCTGGCCTCGCATCGGGCGGACGTCAAAATATGGTCCAGTCCCAAGTCAACCGCCTGGACGGTGGTTTTTGAGCATGATGTCCGTTACCAGGGCTGTCCCCTAAACCGGTTTCTCATTATCAAGCCGGTCAGCGGATTGGAGGATGTTTTCCGGGGAATGGACGTTGTGCGGCACCACATTTCCTCGGTGGGTCTGGGAGCCAGCCCCACGCGGTCGGCGGATTTGGCCCTGGCGCTAGCCCGCTGGGGCGTGCCGCGCATTTGTCCGATTGGCCGGATGCAAAAGCCCCCGCTGGACTGGTATCAGGATGGGCGCCCCACGCTGGGGGACATGGTCTCTTGGTCTGGTTTTGAACTCGAATAGCGCCCTTGGATTAGTGGCATGTGGATAAACCCTGCTTTAAAATGAAGAGGAATGCTGCGTCGAAACCTTTTGAAATAGGCTGAAAGGCTGCTGGAACGATCCATGGGCATCCGGCGATGATTTAATGAATTTATGAAGATGGAATTAAGAAAATCGTTTCAGTTTGAAGCAGCACACCTTTTGCCACTGCTGCCGCCCTCCCACAAGTGCAGGCGTTTGCATGGGCACAGTTTCGGGGTGGAAATCGCGGTTCACGGGCCCTGCGACCCGGTTTTGGGCTGGGTGATGGATTATGCCGAGATCAAACGGCGTTTCAGCCCCATTTGGGAGCGGTTGGACCATCATTATCTTAATGAAATTCCCGGCTTGGAAAACCCCACCAGTGAGAATATTGCCGCCTGGATCTGGCGCGAATTACACCAGGAACTGCCCTTGTTGACTGAGATTGTGGTTTCAGAAACCTGCACGGCCCGCGCGATTTATCGCGGCCCTTAGCCCGGATATTTCATAGTGTGTTGAAATTTTGAGTGACGAAAGCAAATTCCAACCAATAGGGATGGGGCTTTTCTTTGGTTTTCGTTGGAGCAGCGTCGGGCCACAGTGTGTCAGCTTTTGGCGGCACGTTGCCGGGCCTGGAGCGGGGCGGTTATTTTCCTGACCAAATGCAATTCCCCCCGGTCCAAGAGTTCCCAGGACACTTCTTCCCCCGGTTCCAAGCCGATGGCTGCCGCCAAGGGTAGCGGAAAATAAACGTAGAGTTTTGGGGTCTGCCCTTTGGGCCGGATGGCCTGTACTTTTAACGAATATTTTATTTGATTTTCCATATCTAGTCAATAGACTAGACTCCTGATGACCGCCAAGCAAGCGCTTTTTTTTGACGACCTGGGCTCCCGCCAAGTGCAAGCGGATTTTTCCGGAGGCACGCTCTCCAGCGATGGCGGTGTGCTCCTGCTGCGCCAAGCCGACGCGGCGCTGGGATTGACCCAG
>DAIDJC010000088.1 GCA_027451565.1 Limisphaerales bacterium
TCCAGGTGATCATACCCTTGGCAGGCACGCCATTCCAGATCACAGAAACATTGTCGGTGAAATTGCTTCCGTGAATCCAGTAGCTATCCGTCAGGTTGGGGCCCACCAATCCACCGCCATCAGCGCGATGACAGGGGGCGCAGTATTTGGCATAAATCTGGCCGCCCTGCCGGAGAATGACCGGGTCCCCGGACGGGGTGAGGTTTGGAATGGATGCCTCAAATTTGCCCATGGCCTCCTCCTTGGCCGCCGCGCCGGCCTTCATTTCCTGGTCATATTCGGCCGCCTGCAGGCGGCCCAGCCGCAGGACGTGATAATACATCAGGTAAAACGCCGCAAACAGGATGCTGATGTAGAACAACCACACCCACCAGCGCGGCAGCTTGTTATCCAACTCCCTGATGCCATCGTATTCGTGGTCCAACAAAAGGGGTTCTTTGGGATCGTTGCTCATATTGATTTGGAGGCGTTGGATTTTTCCGGGTTTTGTTCCTCCTTGTCGAGAGGCAGGTCGCCCATGTGCTCAATATAGTTTTGCTTCAACCCCATCACCCAGAGCAGGGCCACCACAAAGAAGGTGACGAAAATCAGAATCGAGATGACCCCGTAAATTCCGACTCCGCTCAGGGTGGAAATGACTTTTTCTTCCATAATTTTTTCCCTTTCAATTCGTGGTTACTGTGCCGCAGCCATGGCTGGCGGAGCGGTCTGGGCGTTTTTTATGTCCGTGCCAAGCCTTTCCAGATAGGCGATCAATGCTATGATTTCCTTGTCAGGCGTGGCGTTGATTGAGCCTTGCTTCAACTCATCCACAATCTGGCCGGCCTGGGAGGCGAGGTCTTTCTGAGCCGGTCCATTTTCGTAACCGACCGGGTAAGGCACACCCACCCGCCGCAGCGCCGCCAACCGCCATGGCAATGAGTCCAATTCCATTGTTTGAGTCAAAAGCCACGGGTAACGGGGCATGATGGACCCCGGGGAGACGGAGCGGGGATCGTCCATGTGGTTAAAATGCCAGGCAGGCGGGTATTTGCCGCCCTCACGGGCCAGGTCCGGTCCTTTTCGTTCGGACCCCCACAGGAATGGATGGTCGTAAACAAATTCACCCGCCTTGGAATATTCGCCGTAACGCTCGGTCTCTGACCGGAACGGCCGGATCATTTGCGAATGACAACCCAGGCAGCCTTCTCGGATGTAAATATCACGCCCCAACACTTCCAACGGCGTATAGGGCTTGACGCTGGAGATGGTTGGCACGTTTTCCCTGACGAGGTACATGGGGATGATCTCCACGATGCCGCCCACCAAGATGGCAACCACGGCCAGGACAGTGAAGAAAATGGGTTTTCCCTCCAGCATGCGATGCCATCCTGCCTGCGCGTGCCCATTCAGATCCCTGGTTTTTTCCAGCGCAGGAGCCTGCACCTCCGTGTCCGGCTCGAACTGTCCGGCCTTGGCCGTGCGATACAAATTATAAGCCATCAGGAAGACGCCCAGGATATAGAGCGAACCTCCGATGGCGCGCAAACGGAACATGGGCACCACCTGCACAATGGTTTCGAGAAAGTTGGGGTATTGCAGGAAACCATCCTTGTTGAATTGCTTCCACATCAAACCCTCCGTGATACCCGCCACGTAAATGGGGATCACGTAAAACATCATACCCATCAAGCCGATCCAAAAATGATAATTGGCCAGCTTGTTGGACCATAATTCCGTGCGGTAAAGACGTGGAAAGAGGTAATACAACATGGAAAAAGTGAGAAATCCATTCCAGCCCAGGGCAGCCGAGTGGGCGTGCGCTATGGTCCAATCGGTATAGTGAGACAATGAATTCACCGTTTTAATGGCCAGCACCGGGCCTTCAAGGGTTGCCATGCCGTAGGCGGTGACCGCCACCACCATAAACTTGAGCATGGGATCCTGGCGCACCTTGTCCCAGGCCCCCCTCAGGGTCAGCAAGCCGTTGAGCATGCCCCCCCAAGAGGGGGCGATGAGCATGAGGGAGAAGACCATTCCCAGGGATTGAGCCCAGTCCGGCAACGCCGTATAGAGCAGATGATGAGGCCCGGCCCAGATGTAGATGAAAATAAGCCCCCAAAAATGAATGATGGAGAGCCGGTAGGAAAACACCGGACGATTTGCGGCCTTCGGCAGAAAATAATACATCAGTCCGAGGTAGGGGGTGGTCAGGAAAAATGCCACTGCATTGTGTCCATACCACCATTGAACCAAGGCATCCTGCACCCCGGCATACATTGAATAACTCTTGAACCAACCCGCCGGCATGGTCATGGAATTGGTCACATGCAATACCGCCACCGTCAGGGCCGTTGCCAAATAAAACCAGATGGCCACATACATGTGTTTCTCACGCCGTTTAAGGATGGTGCCGATCAGATTTACCGTAAACGCCACCCACACCACGGCAATGGCGATCTTGATGGGCCATTCCAGCTCCGCGTATTCCTTGCTGGTGGTGTAACCCAGCGGCAGGGTGATCGCCGCGCTGACAATGACGGCCTGCCAGCCCCAAAAATGAAACCAACTGACGAAATCACTGAACATGCGCGCCTTGCACAACCGTTGCAGTGAATAATAAATCCCTGTGAACATGCCGTTGCCCACGAAGGCAAAAATCACCGCGTTGGTGTGCAACGGGCGGATGCGGCCAAAGGTGATGTATTGAATGTTAAGGTTGGCTCCCGGGAAAAACAGTTCCACGGCAGCCAGCATTCCCACAAGCATTCCCACAATCCCCCAGAATACCGTTGCAATGGCAAATGCCCTCACGATCCGGTTGTCATATTTAAATGTTTCCATGTTCATAATTAAATTTTCAAAGTTGGTCCTGCCGCGGCACGGCCTGCGGTTTCAGGGTCGAACCGGCCTTCCCGGTTGAAGTATCCGGTTTTTGTCGCTCTGGACCATGCACCGTTGGATAAGCAGTTGTCTCATCCATGAGCACCCGCATGGCGGGCGTCACGGTATCCTCATACTGGCCGGCGCGAACCGACCAGATGAATGCACCCAAAAAAAACAGGCCCACCATGAGGCTGACGAAAATCAAAAGTATGATCACGCTCATGCGGCCTCCCATGCTGTGGTGGGTCCGCCCATCTGTCCGGGCATTTCCCGGGTTTTCAACACGGGCGACATGCCCCTCAAAGTCCGCATGCCGAGCCATGCGGTCGTCAGGCAGGAAAAAGCCACAACAGTGGCCGAACTCAATGGCATCAGGATCGCGCACACAATCGGTACCAGCCATCCCGCGGCGGCAACGCTGACACCGGCCAGGTTGTAGGCCGCTGACATGGCAAAGCCTGACCGCACCACCCATGCGGATTGCCGGGAAAAGCTCAGGACCTCTGCGAGACGAGACAAATGGGCTGCATCCAGGATCACATCGCTGGCCGGCGAAAAGGACCCAATCTCCTCCACCACGGCAATGCCCACATCCGACTGGCGCAGCGCACCCGCATCATTCAAACCATCACCCACCATCATCACACAGCGGCCTGTTTGCTGGAGTGCGCGGATGAAATGCAGCTTGTCCAGCGGGCTTTGATTGAATTTAAGAACGGCCTTGTCCCCCAAAAGTCTGCGGAAAAAATCAGTTTCCCGGTCGTTATCCCCGCTCAGCATGACCAGGTTGAAACGTCCCTCCAGTTTCGAAACAAGCTGTTCCACCTCGGGTCTCAAGTCATTCCTGACTTCGAAAGCGCCCCGAAAAACACCATCGAGCGCCACACCCACTGACGACCCGGATTGTGCCGGCCATTCCGACTGGCAAGAAACTCCACGTTGATTCAGCCACTCGCGGGAGCCCAGCAGGACAAGGCGTCCATTCACCTTGCCGGCAATGCCCCCGCCCGGGGATTCCTCAAAATCCTGAACCGGACGCGCATGAAAAGAACCCGCCCCGGCTATGCGCAGGGACAGGGGATGTGTGGACATGCGGGCCAGCGACCCGATTTCATCGCTTTCCTGCGCCGACAACCCGTGCGCGATTGGTCCAGCACCGCAGCTTTGGAATTTCACCCCGCCGCTGCGGGATGCCGTGAGGGTGCCTGTCTTGTCAAAAATGATGGTGTCCACTCCTGACATTCGTTCCAGCACCATCGGGTTTTTAAGGAAAACCTGCCATCGCTCAAGGATGCGATGGGCGGTGCCATACGTGAGCGGCGCCGCCAGGGCCAATGCGCAAGGACATGCCACGATCAGCACGGAAATGAAAACCTTGAGAGCTTTTCCCCCGTCCCAATGAGACCAGAAAACCGCCGCCCCAAGGGCCACGCAGAGGACCGTTTTAGTGAAATAGCGACTGTAACGGTTGGTCAATGACTCCAAGTCATTCTCACCCGGTTTGCGAAAGGCCTCGTTGTCCCACAAGGCTGCAAGCTGGCTCTGCTCCACCGGCTTGACTGTTTCCACCTCGATAGTCCCACCCACCTGCCGCCCGCCAGCATAGAGGCGTCCTCCTGCAGCCACAGCCACAGGCTGGGATTCGCCTGTGATGAAACTATAATCCATGAACGCCCCGCCCTCCACCAGCGTGCCATCGGCAGGCAGCAGTTCCCCGTTGCGCAACATCAGGTGATCCCCTGTCTGGATCCTGGAAATGGCCACCACCCCCTCTCCCCGCCCGGTCTTGCGAACCACGCTGAGTGGAAAAAAACCCTTGAAATCGCGATCAAACGTCAGCCGCTCATGTGTTTTCATTTGGAACATCCGTCCGCACAGCAAAAAGAAAACCAGGCCGCAAAGTGAATCACCATAACCCGGGCCGCGATGGCTTATGACATCAAAACAACTCGTGCCGTAAATGGCGCTCAAGCCGAGGACAATGGGAACCTCCATGGTAAGCGTCCGACGACGAAGACCCAACCAGGCGGCCTGCCAAAAATCGCCGGCACTGTATGTCACGACAGGCAACCCGAAAACCAGACCCAGCCAGCCAGCCAGGTTTTCGAACCAGGGCCCGTTCAAACGGTCCAGGCCCAAATAAAACGGCAGGGACATCAACATGATGTTGCCAAACGCAAATCCTGCCAGACCCATTTGAACCCATTGCCTTTGCTGGAACCGAGGGGGACTTTTTTTCCTGGTTCCCTGGTTCAATTCCGGTGTGTAACCAACCGACTCCACTAGTGCCGCCAGACCACCCAGCGTGATTTTGCCCGTGTAAAACGTGATGGTGACCTCGCGCCTGGAGAAATGGACCCGCGAGGACCCCACCCCGTCATTCAATTTGAAAAGATTTTCCAACAGCCAGACACAGGCAATGCAATGGATGGCAGGCAAATGAAATGTCACGCGAGCGCGCGTGCCATCGCGGAATTCCAGCAACGTTTCCTGCACTAATGGATCGTCCAAGAAAGACCATTTCGCTGCGTTGGTTTCCGTGCGAATGCGTGTGCCGGGCGCGGGTTGCAACTGATAAAAATGCTCCAGTCCATTTTCCTGCAAAATACTGTAAACCGTCTGGCAGCCAAGGCAGCAAAATGGCTTGTCATTCAGGACAAATGCACCTTCCGGACACGGCTCGCCACAGTGAAAACAACCACCGGCCAGCCGTTGGCTGGCGGTAAAATTAGCGGTTCTGATGTTCGGAGATCCGGTCATGCTCTATTACGCGATGCCATTTTTCCGGGTTCCTTATTTGCGTGACTAACCGTATTTTGGCCAAAACCAATCCTTCTTTGCCGCCTCATTATGTCGCAAGTCATCCGCTCAGGCGCAGTCCGTGCCCCTCAAATCCCGCGCCCCCAGGTCGGCAACCGGTTTTCAGCCAATAAATACAAGCCTTTTCTGCACAGCCCCAATCCCGCGAGCAAACGGTGATTCCACAAGAAGATGTGCCAATCGCTTGAATATCTATTCTTTTCATTTTTTGTTGTTTTCTGTTCTAATTTCACAAAACCGCACCGTGGGAAGAAAGGGGTTCTGATCCTGTAAGGCGGCTGGCTGGCTTCGCCAATACTTTCCATTTGGAGCAGCCTGTTTCCGATGGAAAAACCCTTGCTTTGCATGCCTCCTGCCCCGGAATTCTGAAAATGCGACGGCGATGGAGGCGACTGCAAGCAAGCTGCCAAAACTGCCGTACCAACCATCAATATTCATTGGCGGGCCAATACATACAGGCCAATACATACAAGGTATTGGCCAATGGATGGTGAGCCACTTTTTCCAGGTTCACTAAATTAGTCTCATGATCAGTAACGGCAATGGCGGGGATTTGGCCCGGAATATTTTTGTGGCTGGTTTGAGTTACAAGACCGCGCCCGTGGCGGTGCGGGAAATGCTGGCAGTGAGTCCATCCTCCCTGTCCACCCTTGGATGCCGGTTGAAATTGGATGCTGGCCTGGAAGAATTGGTGCTGGTTTCCACCTGCAATCGCGTGGAGGTATATGGCACGGCAGCATGGGCCAAATCCAGGGTTCACAGGATTTTTGAACAGCTTTGCCCGCAGGTGGATGTCACGCCCCATGTCTATGTGAAGGAAGGCGCGGCGGCGGCGGAACATTTATTTTCCGTAACCAGCGGGTTGGATTCCATGGTCATCGGCGAGACGGAAATCACGGGCCAGGTCAAAAATGCCTATCTGGCGGCGCTGCAGGCAAGCCTGACGGGCCCTGCGATGAACCGGCTGTTTCAAACTGCCTTCAAGATTGGCAAGCTCATTCGAACACAGACAGCCATTGGCCGGGGCGCCACCTCGGTGGGCAGCGTGGCAGTGGATCTGGCGGAAAAGATTTTTGACGGCGGACTGGGCGACAAGACGGTGATGATCCTTGGTGCAGGCAAGATGGGCGAGGCGTGTGTGCGGCATCTGGCCAAGCGCGGCACCCGGTCCGTGCTGGTGGCCAATCGCTGTCTGGAACGCGCCGAGGCGCTCGCTGCAGAATTTGGAGGGCGGGCCCTTTCCTTTCACCAGCGCGCCGAGGCCCTGATCGAGGCTGACATCCTGGTCAGCTCCACAGGCAGCCCCACAACTGTGCTGCACAAGAGCGACATCGCGGCTGTGCTGGCCGCGCGCAGGAATCGCCCGCTGGTTTTGATTGATATTGCCGTGCCGCGCGACATCGCAGCGGACGTGAATGAATTGGAAAACGTATATCTTTACAACATTGACCATCTTGAAACGATCGTCCGGGAAAATGCCCGGCTGCGTGAGCAGGAGCTTTCCAAGTGTCATGAAATCATTTCCAAGCAAGCTTCGGCCTTGATGGCCAGGCTGACTCCTGCGCGGCCCGTGATGACGGAGCAACCCTGCGTGCCTGATTGGGGACTGTGGGGCAGCGCCGCCACGGCCTGACTTTCAGGGGAAAACATTTTGGGAAGCTGACCGGCTGACTTTTTGGCTTTGGAAGGGTTCCCGAACCGGCAAGTCATTCCATCCAAAACGATGGGATCGACAGTGCATGAACCAAAACAATCAACCCTCCAAATAATATGAATCCATTCTTCCTTGGGAAACCAGGCCTGGCCACGGCGGCGGCTTTCGTTGCCGCAGGCGCCATGTCCTTTGCGCAAACAGGAACAACCCTGAACGGGCAGCTCCTCTTGCGGCCTGTTACGGCGCACGACATTTCCATTTACGGACTGCCCTCAACAACCGAAATTTCAGGCGGGCTTACCACCGTGGGCGTGGGCACGGCGGTGTACCCTGAGGCGGAGGTGAACATAGCCATTCCCCCCTCGGACATTGTCAATGTATCATGGGCACTGACCAGTGCGCCACAGGGATCCGCGGCGGTTTTGACCAACAGCCCGCTGGGAAACAATGTCCCCATCTATGAGCCTTCCGGCAGGCTTGTTTCCCAAGTCGCCGGGCGGGCATTGCTGCGACCGGATATATCCGGCCAGTACACCATCACGGCCACCATCACCACGGCCAGCGAGGGTACCACAAATGTGTCCCAAACCATCACGGCGGGGACTTATCTGGGTGTTGCGACATGTGAACTCTGCCACAGCGGCGGACAGATTGCCCAGGATAAATGGGCTTCATGGTCCCAGACGCTGCATTCGGAGGTGTTTTCCAATGAGATTGATGGCAACGCCAATTTCGCGGGCGCCCCGATGTTGCAATCCTGCCTGCAATGCCATACCACCGGATATGATCCGAACACCAACGCTGTGGACGGCGGATTTTTCAATTTGGAACAACTGTCTGGATGGACCATCCCGACCGTTTTAAGCAATGGCAACTATTCAAGCATGGTGGCGCATTATCCTTCGCTGGCGGGCCTGGCCAATGTCCAGTGCGAGAGTTGCCATGGTCCCGGAAGCATGCATGCGAGCCTTTTGGGCAACACCAACAGTCCAAACTGGCCCAGCATATCGCTAAATGAAAGCTCAGGGGATTGCAACCAATGTCATGATGACCCAACTCACCATCCTTACGGCACCCAATGGCTCAATTCTATGCATGCCATCACAACCACCGACCCGGCCGGCAATGCCACCTGTGTGGGCTGTCATACTGCATATGGCTTCATTGCGAGAGTCGGTGGAGTAACCAATGACGTGAACCTGAGTTATTTGCCGATTGATTGCCAGGCCTGCCATGAACCGCACGGGGCCACCGTGCCGACCAACAATCCGCACATGATCCGGACAATGGCGAGTGTAACACTGCAGGATGGAACGGTGGTGACCAACGCTGGCGAGGGTCTGCTTTGCATGGAATGCCACCAAGCGCGCGTGCAGGCCTCCACCTATGCCACTTCCTACCATCCGTATTTCGGGCCGCACCACGGGCCACAAGCTGACATGCTGGAGGGAAAGAATGGCTACACATACGGACTGGTGATCCCTTCCTCCGACCATGCCTCCATCTCCAACACCTGCGTGGCCTGCCACATGCAGACCATCGCCACCACCGACCCGGCATTCTTGTATGCAGGCAGCCATACGTTCAATATTTCCTGGGCGGGAACGGCGACCAATGCGCCCGAGGACCTGGTTGGAGCGTGCCAACAATGCCACGGATCATCTGTGACCTCGTTTAACTTTCCCGTGGAGGATTTCTCGGGCAGCGGAGTCACCCAAGGTGTGCAGTCCCAAGTGCAAACTCTTATGAACAAACTGGCCATGCTTCTGCCGGGCGGCGCCAACAACGTGGCCAACAACACCATCACTCCAGACCCGAGTTGGACTACGCCGCAGTTGGAAGCGGCTTACAATTATTTGTTCGTGCAAAACGACGGCAGCATGGGAGTGCATAACACCGCCTACACGGTCGGACTGCTCCAGGCATCCATTGCCAACCTCACCGGCACTTCAGTCCCGGGAGGCCTGCCCGATGCCTGGGTGAACGAGTACTTTGGCTCGGTTACCAATCCTGCTGCAGCGCCAAACGCCATCAACAACACCAACGGCATACCCAATTGGATGATGTATGCCCTGGGCCTCAACCCAACGCAATCCGGCTTCAGCGTGCCCGGTGGCGTGGTCTGGGAGGATGGCTCGCAACTGGTTAATTCCTCAACCAACAGTAACATCCATATCTACACAGCCGCCGAGGTGTCCTTCAACACCCAAACCGGGGAAACCTATCAAATTCAAGCCATTAGCTCGCTCAGCAGTGGGTGGAGCAATGTAGGCAACCCCATCCCGGGAACCGGCGCGCCGGTTAGTTACCTCACTTCCACACGAAACAACCCTCAAATGTTCTTTCGTGTGTTGACCACGCCGTAATATTAATACCGCATCTCGTTCGTGACCTCCTCCCCCCAGCCGGGGGAGGAGTTTTCTTTACAAGTATTGATGATTCTGGCCCGAAGAGAATTAAATCATAGGGTCGGGCATCATGCAAACGACCAAGGCAGCCAGGAAAATGCCACACATCTTTCGGGCCTTCGCCCATTCCACGAATGGCAGGATTTGTAGTGGAATGCAAAGGCGATATGTTTGAGGCCGATATGTTTGAGAACACTGGGTACCGTGGCGCCCGCCAGGAACATCGGACAAACCTCCGATTTCATAAGAATTTGGAAGCCTACCCGATGAATATTGTCCCAAGCCGTTGAGGATTTAAACTTGGATCGGGAGATAAAACAGAGTCCAGCCCCCTCGCCCCGGCCATGGCTCAAGTGATTTGCGGCTGTGCTTTCTAAATGATCGAATCAGACTCTTACTGTGCGGTTTTCAAATTATTCAAGGCGGCGATCTGCGCTTGAAGCCTCAAGGTTATTTCTTTGAGCTTTTCACCTTGTGCCAATTGCATGTCCTGAAGATGTTTCAACGCGTCCTGTTGGGCGCCGGAAGATGATCCGTCCTGGGCCTGCTCAAGGCGCTGTTGCGCTGCGGCAACCTGGTCATTCATCGTCTGCACGGCGGCGCCAAACTCCTTCAGCGCGGCATCGCGCAGCATGTCTTCACCCTTGTCCAACGGGATGGACGAATAATTGGGCACTATTTGGCGGACCTGGCCCAACACAACGGGATCAATGGGTTGAGCCGCAACCATCGGCGCCTGGACCGGGGTCACCGGCGCAGGCTGGCCGCGTGATGGATCATCAGCCATTTGAAAAACCTTTGCGGAAGAGTCTTGGCTGGGTGAAAGATGGAACCAGAGGATCGTGCCGGCCACGCCCATGGAAAAGGAAACCGCCGCGAGCAGGATAATGCGCGCGGAAGCCGAGGCTGTGTTGGAATGCCGAAAAGTGAGGTCACTTGTCAATTCGGGGATCATAACATGTTTTTTCATAAATGCGGCGGGTGATTCGGAGTTACCATCGGCCATCGGGTTTTGCCTTTATATTAGCAACAATACCATTGGTGTTGAATAAAAAATGTCATAAGGATGCATAGAGTTGCTTGAGGCGGGGCACAGCCGCGGCTTCCGTGAGCTTTTCCCTCAGGGCATGCCGGAGCCAGCGGATGAACTTGACGCTGCGCTGGGTCGTCCGCCGCGCCTCCAATGCCAAGGCCGGTAATGGCCATCCGGTTCTCTCTCCCGACTGCCCGGCAGTTTGCGTCCGCTGCTGCCTTCGCTGATCTTCAGCCGTGTTCTCCACCTTGTGCCGCTGTTCCAGGTCCTGTTCGTAACAAAGCAGCAGGTTGTGAGTGAGGGTGATCAGCAGCGCCTGTGTTTCCTTCGCTTCCAGCGTCGAACCCCAGGCCTTCCTCTGGCCCAGCTTGTTCTTCATTTCATCAAACACCTTCTCCGCTTCCCACCGCCGACGATACAGTTCAGCCACCACTCCCGGTGGCAGGTCCGGTTCGTTCGTCAG
>DAIDJC010000089.1 GCA_027451565.1 Limisphaerales bacterium
TTTGACCGCACACAGAATTCCAATTTTGAAAACTACACGACACCTGAGACGAATGAACTTGCCCTCAGCGGCGTTTCGTGAAGAATGAATGGCGATGCCAAGCGCGGGATCGTGCGGGATCGCACACGACCCGCGTCGGGTGTTCGAGGTGGAGAGATGGCTGAGTGGTTTAAGGCACACGCCTGGAAAGCGTGCGTAGGTAACACTACCGTGGGTTCAAATCCCACTCTCTCCGCCACTCCGTCTGTTCTTGGCTCTGCCCTGCCCCGGCTTTTTGGAAACATTCTCACGCCTGCCCAATTCTCACCACTCCCCAACGCGCCCGGCGATTTCTGCCACGCAAACCTTACCACCTGCTTTTTGAAAAAGCTGGAATGCCGCACTTTTTCAAGGATGAACTGGCCACCGTTCGCATTTGACTCCAATATGGGGCACACAAATGGAACGCGTGATGGATCTATTACTGCGGCGCCCGGCCATCAGTCTGGCAGGGTTCAGCCTGGCCCTGATGCTGGCTGGAAACTGGATTTTGCCGCTGACAGATCGCGATGAGGTGCGGTTTGCCGAGGCTTCACGGGAAATGCTTCAGCGCGGCGATTATGTGGTTCCCTGGTTCAATGGAAATTATCGTTTTGACAAACCCATCCTCATTTATTGGTGCCAGAGCTTCTCCTACAGGTTGCTGGGCGAAACCGATTTCGCAGCGCGGGTTCCATCGGTGTTGTTCACGACGGGCACGGCGCTGCTTTTATTGGGCTGGGGACGGAGGCTGGCCGGTGCGCGCACGGGGTTTTTCGCTGGCGCCATGTTTATTGCCAGCTTGCACGTGTCCCTGATAGGGAGGGTGGCCACCGCCGACATGGCGCTGGTCTTTTTTTATACCCTGACCCTGTGGGGCGGATGGGAATGGTCGCGCCCCGCCCAGGTGAACCGGGCGGTTTGGGGATGGATTTTCTTCACCAGCCTCGCGCTGACCTTTCTTGCCAAAGGCCCGGAAAACTACCTGGCGCTGGTGGGATTGCTCCTTTGCCGGTGGTGGAGAAGGCAGGATTACGCGATTTCCCCGTGGACGACGCTGGCAGGCGTGGTGTGGTCTCTGTGTCTCATTGCGGCCTGGGCAATCCCGGCGCTGCTGGAATCCCATGGAAAGTACCTGAACGTGGGCATTGGGGAACATGTCATCCACAGGTCCGTGGGTATAAATGACAGCCACGGGTTGAAAGGGTTTCTGGGATTTTTTGCCACCCTGCCGCTGTATTTCATCACTTTCTTTCCCAGTTTCCTGCCATGGTCCCTGGCGGTGCCCAGGGCGCTTGCCCATTGGTGGCCTCTTCGACGGGGCGATGTGGCGGGTTCATACCTGCTCGTCCAGGCCGGGGTGGTATTTGCCGTTTTTTCCCTGGTCCGAACCAAGCTGCCCCACTACACCATGCCCGCCTTCCCCTGCCTGGCACTTTGGCTGGCTTTGCAGGTCAGCAACAAACCGTCTTCAACCCGGTGGCTCGGCTGGGGTATGGTTTCCATTGCGAGCTTTATCGCAGTCCTGATGTTTTTAGTGATGCCATTTGCAAGAAAAGATTTTCTGACGGAAAACCTGTGGCAAGCCACGCGCGATCATGTGCTGCCACAAACCAGGATTGGATGCTTTGGCTACACCGAATCCAGCCTTGTATGGCGATTTCGCACCTTCTCAACCAATGACGTCACCCTGGGATCGGTTCAGGATGCCCCCTCATTCATGACCAATCCTCCCCCGTTCATTCTTGTCCTGCCCACGGAGGATCTGCCCCAAGTCACCAACCTGCCGGCTTTGAAAAATGCCCTTCGAGTGGACGTTCATGGGCTGGACATTGTCAAATTCAAGGAACGCAATCTGTCGGCATTGTTGGTGGAATAGCGTCACCTTGGGGCTTCCATTTGGTACCAGCGCCGGGTTGCCTCTCTGGAAGTTTTTGGTATATTGTATTCAGGTTGGCGCCTCCCATGCGGTGGTGGGCGATGAAAGCGGACAGGCCATGGGTCAAGCCATTGAGCTTTTTGGAATTGAACCATGGAATTGAACCATTTTCCGCCTGGCCGGTCCAACCCAATGAAGATACGGAAAACCTATGTATTTCTGGGACACAAATTATCTGCTTTTTGTCATGCTGCCTGGCCTGCTTGTGGGCATCTGGGCCCAGTACAAGCTGCATTCGGCTTATGGCACCTACAGCCGCGTGATGGCGGAAAGCGGGTTGACAGGGGCTGAGACAGCCCGGCGCATCCTGGACCAGGCAGGACTCACCGACATGCCCGTGGAAGAAGTGGAGGGCCACCTGAGCGACCATTATGACCCGGAAAAGCGGGCGCTGTTCTTATCCTCGGACAATTTTCATGGCCAAAGCCTGGCCGCCGTGGGCGTGGCAGCTCATGAAGCCGGACACGCACTCCAGCATCAACAATCCTGGACTCTTTTCGATTTGCGCATGGCTTTGGTGCCGGTCACTCAGTTTGCGAGCATGGCATGGATGGGGGTGGTTGTCCTGGGGTTCTTTTTGCACCTGATTCCGCACTTCATTCTCATTGCCGTGGCCATTTTTTCCGTGCTCACCCTGTTTCAACTGGTCACCCTGCCGGTGGAATATGATGCCAGCGCCAGGGCCAAGGCCCAACTGTTCCGGCTTGGATTGGTGCGCGAGGATGAAAGAGGCGGAATTTCAGCCGTTTTGGATGCGGCAGCTCTGACCTATGTGGCCGCACTGGTGAATTCCGTGCTGGAACTCCTTTACTATGTAAACGCGGCGCGAAGCCGGAATTAATAAATTTTAATTTGCTTGCGGCTGGAAATGGCCGGGTTAACTTGCTGCCTCATGGCGGTCAACAAAGCAAAGCGCAGGCAAACCGCGAAATTGAAAAAGGCGGAAGCCCCTCCGCCCCCTTCGCCCGTTCCTCCTGCACCGGATCCCAAGACCCCAGCACCCCAAACCGAGGGCGACACCGCACATTTTATCCGCACCGAAAGCGAACGCCACGACGGGGATATGGCCATACGACTATATCTCCGGGAAATTGGCCAGGTCAAACTGCTCACCCCGGACGAAGAGGTGGAACTGGCCGCTCGCATCAAAAAAGGCGACAAAAAAGCCCGCGAACAAATGATCAAGGCCAATCTCCGGCTCGTGGTGAAAATCGCGCGTGATTACGAGGGAATCGGATTGCCCCTGCTGGACCTTATCAGCGAGGGAAACATTGGATTGATGAAGGCAGTCGAGCGGTTTGATCCTGCGAAAGGCGGCAAGCTTTCCACCTACGGTTCGTGGTGGATCAAGCAGGCGATCAAAAGGGCGTTGGCCAATCAATCCAAGACCATCCGGCTGCCCGTTCACCTGGTGGATAAGATATCAAAAATGCGGCGGGCTTCCATGCGCTTGCAGGAAGAGCTGGGCCATGATCCATCGGATGAGGAACTGGCAGCGGTTCTGGGAACCACCGCAGGACGGGTTTCCCAAATGCGGTCAGCGTCAGCCAGGCCCGCGTCCTTGGATGCGCCGATAAGTGACGACGACTCCAATAATTTTTCCGAGGTGGTGGAGGACGAGCGGGCGGTGGACCCGTACCATGAATTGGAAGATAAAACCGTGGTGAGCATGCTCCAGGACATGGTGAAGCATTTAAACGACAGGGAGGCGACCATACTTGCCTACCGGTTTGGTTTGGATGGGGGAGCGGAACGGACACTTGAGGAGGTGGGTGAGAAATTCCACGTGACCCGGGAGCGGGTTAGGCAGATTCAAAACCTGGCCCTGCGGAAGCTTCGCAAAATGATTGAAAAACTGGAAAAGGACAAGGAATCTGATCAATGGCCAGCATGAATGCCCCTGTGACCACCGGTGAAATCGCCGGCGCCATCCGGAATGTTCCAGATTTTCCGAAACCGGGAATACAATTCAAGGACATCACCCCCGTGCTGGCCCAGCCACGGCTGTTTGGCGGCACGATAGATCAACTGGCCGGCAGCCATCGAACAGGCAGCATAGACGCCGTGGTGGGCATTGATGCGCGGGGGTTCATTTTTGCCGCGGCGGTGGCCAACCGGCTGAATGCCGGGTTTGTGCCAGTGCGCAAAAAAGGCAAGCTTCCATTTCATACCATCGAACAGGATTATGCGCTGGAATACGGCCATTCCACCGTGGCCATGCATGTGGATGCCCTGAAGCCGGGCGCGCGCGTGCTGTTGGTGGATGATTTGCTGGCCACGGGAGGCACTGCGTCCGCCGCCGTGGCATTGATCCGAAAATTGGGGGGAGAAATAGTCGAAGTCTGTTTTGTCATTGAACTCAAATTCCTCGACGGACGTTCCAAGCTCAAGGACTTGAACGTGCGGTCGCTAATAACCTATTAAAACATCCCCGGGGCGACCGGGTATCCAGTCCGTCATGTTAAGCATTGTTGTGCCCGGTTTCAATGAAGCCGGTAACTTGGCACGTTTGATCTCAGCCATCCATTCCGCCATGGCAGGGGTTCCCCTGCCCTATGAAATTGTCTATGTGGATGATGCCAGCACTGATGAATCCTGGGCTTTGCTCCGGGAACAGGGAGCTGCGGATGCGCGGGTGCGCGGCTTGAGGCTGGCGAGAAACTCAGGCCAGTCCGCCGCTCTTTGGGCCGGGCTGCAGGCTGCGCGCGGACAGCTTATTGCCACCATGGACGCTGACTTGCAGAATGACCCGGCTGAACTGCCACGGTTCCTTGATGCCCTGCGCCACGGCGATTGCGTATGCGGTTCCCGGCGCCAGACCCGTGATCAGGGGGATAATTGGATCAGGCAGTTGTCATCACGCCTCGCCAACTGGACTAGAAACCGGGTGACGCGGGAAAATATCCGGGACAGCGCATGCGGCTATCGGGTTTTCAGGCGCGAATGCGTGGCCAACCTTAAATTTTTCAATGGCATGCACCGCTTTTTGCCAACTCTCATCAAGCTGGATGGCTTTACAGTGACGGAAATCCCCATCCAACACAAGATGCGGCATGCGGGCCGGAGCCATTATGGGGTGTGGAACCGCCTGTTTATCACTATTCCCGACCTTTTGGCCGTGCGCTGGATGCAGGATCGAATGATCCGCTTTGTCATTGCCGAGCGAATCAACCTGAACCCGGAATCCACCGCTCCAATTCAACCCGGGAACAATGTCCCGGATTGAAAAAGGAAGGGGAAAAGATTAAATTGTCCCATGCATTGCAAACCCTTGCGTTGGATTGGACTTGTGGTCTTGATGGCGCTGATCACCAGTTGCGTCTCCGAGCGCACAAGCTGGAACAAGCGCATTGGCGTCTATACCTACGACCAGGCTTTGCTGGAATTGGGTCCGCCTGACAAGCAGGCCCGGCTGAGCGACGGACGGCGGATTGCCGAATGGGTGTCTCATTACAGCACCGGCAACACCCTCTTCGTAGGGTCCGGTATCTGGGGCTATCCCGGTGGCATGGGGTTTATGGAAGGAGTGGGGCCTGAATATTATGAATCCAAATTGCGCCTCACCTTCGGCACCAATAACGTGCTTGCAGCCTGGTCCCGAGATTGAAAGCCTGGCTGGAAATTTCCCTGGGCGCTGTTATTGGGAAAAAGGACCAATGGCGGGACTCCGCGAGGCAGAATAGACTCCGCGAGGCAGAATATTCTGCGGAGATTTGATTGAAAACTTTGCCCCAAAACGCAGCTCTGCCCCTCCCCGGCCTCCCCACCAATTTAAATTGGTTCGCAAGGGGCAAAAGACGGTGTATCAGATAAGGTCTTAAGCCATCTTTCACGCCAATGGCACCCAACCCTTTCCCTGCGCATGGACCTGTCCTGCGCCTCCGACCTCCCCGCCCGGCTTGGGTTCTGGCTTGTATGATTGCGGCGCTCATGGCCCATCCGCATTTTGGGAGACATCAGGTCCCGCCCATGAAATGGCCGGGCGCAACAAAATGACTTTGACGGCGGGGAAGATTGTCCTAAATTCACGCCATGTCCGAAATTGTGAAATTCGTCAATCATGGGGCTGCAGGCATCACGCCCGCCCTCGCCCAGAAGGTACTGCGCCAGCTTCCGCAATGGAAGCTGGAGTTCACCCAGATCCAGGCGCCCAAGTTCCCGCACCTGGTGGATCAACTGGAATTTCTCACCGACGCCGTGGAGGATGCCGTGGAGGGCGCCTACCAGGAACTGCCTTACCTTGCAGTGGCCCAGGCGGTTTTTGCGCTGCTCTTTGCCCACCGCAAAATCAGTTTCATCCCCGGCGGCGTCATGGAAATGAATGGGGCGGATCATTCCAGCGTGGTGCGGGCGGTATTGATTCAGAATGAAAAAGCTTTCGCCATCTACGCCGGAACGCAAGGGTTGAACTGGCAGCAGATCACCAGCCAGCCCTGACCTCATGCAAACCACCCTGGTCATGACATTAATTGGGCCGGACCGGACCGGCCTGGTGGAGGATGTGGCTCGCATTGTGGCCAGCCAGGGGGGCAACTGGCTGGAAAGCCGGATGTGCCGTTTAGGCGGCGAATTCGCCGGTATTCTGAGGGTGGAAACCCCGGTGGAAAAGAGAGACACTCTCATGGCCGCGCTGCAAGCCATACCCAAACTGCAAGTCATCGGCCATGTGGATGCCGCAGCCGCCCCCAAAACCCACGCCCGACTGGCCCGATTGGAACTGGTCGGCACAGACAGGCCCGGTATTGTGCGGGAAATCACCGGCGCCATGGCGCGTTTTCACGTCAACGTGGAGGAATTTTCCAGTGAACTTCTCAGCGCCCCCATGTCCGGCCAGACTTTGTTCAAGGCCAGCGCCTGCCTGAGCCTGCCCTCCGAGTGCCCGCTCGATGCGCTCAAGAAGGAACTGGAAACCATAGCCTCGGATTTGCTGGTGGATTTGGCATTCTCGGAAATGAAAGATTAAAGCCCCATCACAAGAGGCTGCCTCACAGATTTGAATCGGTCCCGGCCATCCCCTGCAGCTCAACGACGCAAAACCAGCCAGTCCGCGCCCGGATCGAGACATGACCGCAGTGCCGGAAATTTTTACCATGTTTGAACTTCTCAAAACCGATGCCCACACCCGCGCCAGGTTGGGCAGGCTTGCCACCACCCATGGAGTGGTGGACACCCCCGTCTTCATGTCCGTGGGCACCCAGGCCAGCGTCAAGGCGCTGGACCCGCGTGAGCTTGATGAAATGGGCACCCAAATCATTCTCGGCAACACTTACCACCTCAACCTCCGGCCAGGCCTCGATGTCATCCGCGCGGCTGGCGGCTTGCATCGTTTCATGAATTGGTCCAAGCCCATCCTCACCGATAGCGGCGGGTTCCAGGTGTTCAGCCTGGCCAGCATTCGCAAGGTCAAGGCCCATGGCGTGGAATTCCGCTCGCACCTGGACGGGTCCCTCCTTTTCATCGGCCCCAAGGAATCCATGGAAATCCAGCGCGTTCTCGGCTCGGACATTGCCATGGTTTTTGATGAATGTCCGCCCCACGACGCCCCGGCCCGCGAACAACGTCTGGCGGTGGAACGGACCATTCGTTGGGCCAGGGAGTGCCGCGACCAGCCCCGCGCGCCTGGCCAGCAGGTTTTTGCCATCGTCCAGGGCGGATCGGACCCCGGCCTGCGTGAGGAATGCGCCCGGGCTTTGGTGGACATGGATTTTGACGGATACGCCATCGGAGGCGTCAGCGTGGGCGAGCCGGAACCGGAAATGATGCGGGCCATTGAGCTGGCCGAGCCGCATTTGCCGGCGCGCAAGGCGCGGTATGCCATGGGTCTGGGGACACCGGCCCAGATGGTGGAGTTGATCGCGCGGGGAATTGACATGTTTGACTGCGTGCTGCCCACCCGCGTGGCGCGCAATGGAACAGCTTACACCCGGCGGGGCGCCATTGGCTTGAAAGGAAGCAGTTTCAAGACGGATTTCGGCCCCATCGAGGAGGGATGCGAATGCTTTGCCTGCCGCCATTTCACCCGCTCCTACCTCCGCCACTTATTGCGGGCCAACGAAATATTGGGGTTGCGAATGTTGAGCGTCCACAACACCCACATGTATCTCAAACTCATGACGGATGTGCGGCAGGCCATCCAGGAAGACCGTTTCCAGGCGTTTCACCATGCCTTCATCAGGGACTTCACGCCCTCCAGAAAGATACTGGCGCAAAGAACCCGGGCAGCGGCCCAGTCAAAGCCTGTCTGAAAAGTGGGAAGGATGCTGCGGCTGGGGATTTTTGGTTTTGGGCAAAGCGGAACCGTCGGCGCATCCCCCTAGCGGCCTGTGACGACGGCGTTAACCTAACTTCCGAGAAATATTCAAAAAAGCCAATAAAAGCGCAATTATGTAGCAAGTAATATAGTTATTATGATTAAATTAGTTCTTGCATGAAGATATTCGATACAGATATGCTGTAGCCCGTGTTCGTGCAAGCCACCAAATCCACCCGGCAGGACGGCAAGACCTACGTCTCTTATCTGGTGCGCGAATCCTTTCGCACCCCCAAAGGGCCGCGCTCGCGCACCGTCTGCAACATCACCAACCTGCCTCCCGCCACCCGCGACCTGATCACCGCCTCGCTCAAGGGTCAGGAAGTGTTGCCGACCGGACCGCTTCAACTGGAAACAGCCCTGGACTATGGCGGGCTGGCCGTCCTCAAGGACGCGTGGTCCCGTTTCCGCCTGGACGAACTGCTGGCGGGGATCGGCTCGGTCCGCCAGCGTGGGCTGCTCCAAGCCATGGTTTTCAGCCGCCTGCTCTTTCCCTGTGCCAAGCTCTCCCTGGCCCAACAAGCCCAGGGCACCTGGCTGCCGCAAGCCTGCGGCCTGGCAGCCGACGAATCTTTTGCCGAGGATGATCTGTATGGGGCCATGGACCAGCTTAACGGCCATTGGGTGGCTTTGGAAAAGCAACTCTATCAGCGGGCCTTCCCCCAGACCGTCCGATTGGTGCTTTACGATCTGACCAGTGTTTACTTTGAAGGGAAAGGCCCGGCGCATCTGGCCCGCTATGGCCACAGCCGCGATCATCGCTCCGACCGGCCGCAAATCATTCTGGCCGTGGCGACGGACACGGAGGGGCTGCCCCTGCATGTGGCGATCCTGCGCGGCAACCGCAATGACACCCAGACCTTGCAGGGGCTCCTGCACACGCTCCGACGGCGGTTTGGGATCACCGAGGCGACCTTTGTTTTTGATGGCGGGATGAGCAGCCAGCTCAACCTGGCGGCACTGACCGAGGCCAAACTGACTTTTGTGACCCGGCTCTCGACGGCCACGCTGCAAACCCTGGTCGACGAACTGGGGTTGGAAAAGCAGTTGGAACTGGGGGATGACCAGCGGCTGCTGGAGGTCAGTCACCAGGGCAAACGTTATGTGATCGCCGGCGGTCCGTGGCGGCAGCAACGGGATCAGGAACGCCGCCAGAGCCGGCTGGTCAAGGCGGAGGCGGCGTTAGGGCGACTGGCGGCGGTCCAACGCAAAAAGACCGACCCGCAAAAGCTCGCCAGCCAGGCGGGGCGCACGCTGCAAAGGCTCAAGGCCCACAAATACTTTACCTATCAGGTGGATCCCAAGGGCCGGTTGCAGTGGGCGCGCAAGGCCGACCTCATCACGCAGGAAGCGCGGCAGGACGGCTGGTACTTGTTGCACACCAATGAACCCGCCGAGCGTTGTTCCGGGGAGCAAGTGCTGGCGCACTACAAGGGCTTGCTGGACGTGGAGGAAGCCTTCTGCGAACTCAAGAGCTATTTGGAGGTTCGCCCCGTGCATCACCGTCGGCCCGACCGGGTGATTAACCACGTGCGTCTCTGTTTTCTGGCCTATTGGCTGAGTGCGCGGCTGGGCGGAGAATGGCGCGCGCGGGGCGAGACAGAAGAGGTGCCCCGCATCCTGCGCCACCTGCAAACCATCCGGCTGGGTTCCTTGCGGCTGGACCCGCATACGGCCCGCCCGCTGATGACCGCCATCCCCAAAAATCTCAATGACCAGTTGTCAAAATTAAACCTGACGGCCCTCTTTGCCGCCCCGCCAAAAAGCTAGGCGCGTAGCCCGACAAAATCGAGAATCCCTCGGTTTTATTGGGTTTTTTGTTAATCCCTCAGGAAGTTAGGTTAACAAAGCCCAAGCCCAAGCCCGAAAAGTGAAATGGAAAGGGTCAAGATGCGGTTAGTTTCTGGCGATTGGGGCAGTTTGGCCTTTTGAATTTCGTTTTCCGGGTTCAAAACACGGGCCGTGTTCCTGCAGGAAGCCGCGTCCACTTTCGTGCGTAGCCATGAATGCAATGCCCTTCGATCCGAAGTTCGGACCGGCGTTCTTGAACCATTATGTTTTTAGATAAGTTGGAGCCACAATGCCAGCCGCCAATTTCAAACGCATAAAATAACCGAACGTCTATAATTTGCCCGCTTCACCAGCTACCCCGTAGCTTGCTTAACGCTTACACTGCACCGGCCAGCTAACGCCCATCCGGGCTGCCAGGATAGCACCAGAGGATGTTCTTGTTGCTATCTGCCACGTCAATATACCAGGTGTCTATCCGGATATACCCCGCCGAACCGTCAAAGGCCGCGTTAATGGCACCGTTCAGGTGGCGCGAACTCACGCCTTCCTTGGGAAAATTGGCTCCATCATTGAAATACTTTGGGTGTTTTTCATCCGTTTCCCAGAATGCCACGTCCTCAGGTTGAAAAGCTGACAATTTTGAAACGGGGAAATTTGTTCGCATGTATCCGCACACCGCCCCGTTCATGGCATAGCTGGAGGATTGCTGGCTGCGCTGTGAAAAGAGAGGGCTGTTCGTGTCATCCATGGGACAAAAATACATCCTATTGTTTTTGAGCGTGTTCCAAAAAAGCCCCGTCTGAGTTTTAAACTGTGCGGGGCCGCTGGACGAGGTATCCAATGTGTAGAGCCAGCCATGACGCCCGGCTGAGTCGCCTTTCAACCAATTCGGCCATGGCGCACTGTCACTGTTTTCCGAACCATACATCTGGGTTGCGAGCATGATTTGTTTGAGATTGTTGATGTCCGTCACCGACACCGCCTTGTTTTTGCCCTTGCTCAATGCGGGCAAAAGCAATCCCGCAAGTACCCCAATAATGCCGATCACAACCAATAATTCAATCAAAGTGAAGGCTATGTTGCTCTTGCACCGGGGACGAATTCCCCGTTTGCTGGAACGACTATGAATACCACCACCACGAAAACCATCGGA
>DAIDJC010000090.1 GCA_027451565.1 Limisphaerales bacterium
CCATGCTCCGCACCATCACCAGCTACGAACAAAATCTCTCCCGCCAAAACCACCGCGAACGCGCCCTCAAGCTCAAAGAGTCCGAACATGAAATGGAAATGGCCGAAGCCGACCGGAAGGACGCACAGGAACTGGCCGATCAGGAGGCAGCCGAGGAATTCGCCGCCAGTCAAACCGCCGAAGCCGAAGGCATCGCCGAGGTGAACAAGATGTACACCAAGGATGTGGACATACTCAAGGAACACTACGACGTGATCATGCCCGATGAGAAAAATCCCATCGCGCGCGTTTATGAAAAGGTCCCGGGAATCAATCCTCTCGGCTTGACCATCACCCCCCGCGAACCGGCGGTAATGAACGATCTGCCCACACCAAAGAGGGCGCCCGACTCCATCCCCGCCGCCGCCAACCCCGGAGTTGTCGTCCCAATCCACAACCCTCCCAGTCCCCCAGTCAGGGTCCCAGCCGGTCCTGCCTCTTGCAGAAGACGGTCAGGGTGATGTTTGATGGAGCCTGAACCCAAGGCTTGATGGATTTCGGGACGCTGCTTGACAAAATCCCTCGCTTCGTGGGATGCCGACAGGGCCTGATTTTCAAAATTTTCCGGGAACCCGCATTTCATCCGCTGCCTGGAGCATTTTCATCAAACCTGCAGCAGTGTGCTGGGTTTGAAAGGATGGTGTCTTTTTTGACTTGGGCGTTATTTCGGTTCAGGTGCAGGGTTTTCAAACCTGCGCATTCGCCAAGGCCTCGTCCAAGTCGAAAAAATCCCGCAATCCAGCGCCACATCTTTTCTTTCCCTGCTCCAAAGCTCATGCCATGCGGCGACCATTCCTTGCGGTGACAACACGTTGATGGAATTCGAAATGCACCGACTCTCGATTTTTCTCATTTTTTTGTTGCACCCTGGATGGGAAGGAGTATATTTAACCATATGGTTAAATGTTCAACGGACATGTTGGATCGCACTTTTGCCGCGCTGGCTGACCCCACCCGACGCCGCATGCTGGAGCATCTGGCGCAGAGCGACCAGTGTGTCACCGACCTGGCGCGACCGTATTCGATGTCGCTTCCGGCAGTGTCGAAACATTTACGGGTTTTGGAGCGCGCGGGCTTGGTGCGACGGCGGCGGAATGGGCGGGTGCATTCGTTGAGACTGGAGGCCAAGCCCATGCAACAGGCCCAGGCATGGATTGAGGAGTACCGGAAATTCTGGGAACAAAGCTTTGACCGCCTGGACGAATATCTGAAACAACTTCAAGCCAAGGAAAAAAATGAGCAAACAAAATAACCCCATGGAAGAATTACAAGCGCGGCCATTCACGATCACGCGTGAATTTGCCGCTCCGCTAGAAATGGTCTGGAGAGCATGGACTGAGGCTGGACAGCTTCAGCAGTGGTTTGGACCCAAGGGGTTCAAGACGGTCACGTTCAGTTTTGACCTTCGCGTGGGCGGGGGCCTGCATAGCTGCATGCGCTCGCCGGAAGGCGGTGAGATATGGGGCAAATGGGGTTTTCGCGAGGTGGTTCCACCCCGGCGCCTGGTCTGGATCAATTCATTCTCAGACAAGGATGGAGGGATCTCGCGCCATCCGTGGAACCCCGCCTGGCCGCTTGAATTGTTCACAGAAACCACTTTTGCGGAAAACAACGGAAACACCGTCGTGACTTTGAAATGGGCCCCGCACAATGCAACCGATGATGAGATCAGGACATTCAATGCCGCACATGAAAGCATGACCAATGGCTGGGGTGGAACATTTGACCGGCTTGCAACTCATTTAAACTGCAAATAAACCAAATATGAACTCAACCACACTAAACGACAAAAAAACTGTCACATTGCAAATCACCCGTCTTTTCAACGCGCCCCCTGAACTGGTATTCAAGGCCTGGACGGAGCCGGAACATTTCAAGGCATGGTTTGGAGCGGCGGCATGCGAGGGGTCGCAATTGCAATCCGTTAAAATGAATGTGCGCCCCCAGGGAAAATACCGCCTGCAAACCCGGCGCCCGGACGGTGAATATTTCACCACCGTCGGAACGTACATTGACGTCAAGCCACCCGAGCGCCTGGTCTTCACCTGGCAATTTGAAAAAGACGGCAGTGGCGATGAATTCGGCGAGGTCGAACCGCCGGAGATGCTGGTGACGCTGAGTTTCAAGGCATCCGGCAAGGGGACGGAGCTGACCTTGACCCACGAGAATTTTGCAACTGCGGAAAGTCGCGGACGCCACGAAATGGGCTGGGGCCGCTGCCTGGGCGAGCTTGGCAGATTCCTGGAGAAAACGGCATGAGCGCCCAACCGAAGGATGCGGCGCCGTCTGACAGGGAATATGTCATCACGCGAGAATACGATGCGCCACGCGAACTGGTTTGGCTGGCCTGCACCCAGTCCAACCATGTCGCACAATGGTGGGGTCCGCGCGGGTTCAGCGCGCCGGCATGTCAATGGGACGCCCAACCTGGCAACATAATCCACGTGGTCATGCGCGGGCCAGACGGCATGGAGTATCCCATGGGCGGCCAATTCCACGAGGTCAACCCCCCGGAAAAACTCGTGACCACGACCGGCCCCCTGGATGCGCGGGGGCATTTGATGTTTGAATTCCGACACACCCTGACGCTTCAGGAGAATAACGGGAAAACCACGCTAACCATGAGATCGCGCCTGATGAAGGTCACTGACCCGGATTCGGCCAGGTTCATCAATGGTTTTGAGGCTGGAATGAACCAAAGCCTGGAACGCCTCGCAAGTGTGCTGGATGCCATGCCCTTCTCCATTGAGCAGTTTTTAAACGCGCCGGTTGACCGGGTGTGGCGCGCGGTCACAACCCCGGTGGAAATGAGCCGGTGGTTTTTTGACATGAACCATTTCAAGCCCGAGATTGGGGCTGAATTTGATTTCACCGTGAAACACGAAGGACACACCTATGAACATCTCTGCCGAGTGACTGCGCTGATTCCCCGTCAAAAAATCGCCTACTCTTGGAGATACAATGGGCACAAGGGCGATTCACTCGTCACCTTCGAGCTGTTTGCCGAGGGGACCGGAACACGGTTCAGATTGACCCACGAAGGTTTGGAAACCTTCCCGAAAACCCCGCACTTCGAACGCAGGAATTTTGTCCGGGGCTGGACTTGGCTGATCGGTGCCAGCCTGCCGGACTTTGTGGAAAAGGCGGACCGCGAGATTTTTGTGATGCGCGAATTCAACGCCCCGCGTGAGCTGACATGGGAAGCCATGACCAATCCGAAACATGTGGTGAACTGGTGGGGTCCGCGCGGTTTTTCGACAACCATTGAGGTGATGGATTTTCGAGTTGGCGGGGAATGGAAACATGTCATGCGGGGGCCGGATGGGGTGAAATACCCCAACCACAGTGTTTTCCTGGAGATTGAGAAACCGGAACGCATCGTTTTCCGGCATGACGGCCATCGTGAGTCCGGTTCAAGCGTGGATTTTGTGTCCACCTGGACCTTCGAGGAACTGGCGGCTGACAAAACCCGTGTGAGCATCCGCCTGATTTTCCCCTCTGCGGCAGAACGCGACCGCATTGCAAAGGAATTTGGCGCCATTGAAGGGGCCCGGCAGACCCTGGAGCGCATGGGAGAATATATGGCCTTGATGGACTGAAGCCCCGCGCTTTGCGGCAAACACCAACACAAACCAAATAAACGACCATGAAAAAAGGCAATATTCAACCTTACCTCTTCTTTGGGGGACGCTGCGGGGAGGCATTGGAATTTTACCGCCAAGCGCTGGGTGCGCAGGTGGTTTTTCAAATGCTGTTCAAAGACAGTCCCGAGCCTGCATCGCCAGGGATGCTTCCGCCCGGCTGGGAAAACAAGATCATGCACGCCTCATTCACCATCGGTGAGACGACGCTGATGGCATCGGATGGATGCGGCGCACCGCAACCTTTCGAAGGATTTTCCCTCCATCTTTCCATGCCGAAGGAAGCCGATGCAAAGCAGGCCTTCGCTGCCCTGGCCGAAAATGGAGAAGTGCAAATGCCCTTGCGAAAGACATTTTGGTCCCCTTGTTTTGGCAAGGTGACCGACCGTTTTGGCATTGGATGGATGATCAGTGTGGAGGCTTGAAATAGATGGGACACCCCGTTCCTGACAGCCGATGGAACATGGCACATCCACCGCGCACTGTCTGACTCCAACTCTGATTGGAGCATTTCCATCAAAAATGTGGGACTGTGCGTGATGTGAATGGGGGACGGTCTTTTTGGCCTTGGGCTTCGTTTCGGCTCATTAGAGGGTTTGGCAAACCTGCGCTTTGACCAAAGCTTCGCCCAAGTCCAAAAACCCTTACATCCAAGCGTAACATATTTTCTGTCAACTATTTAGCACGCTTCCCCCCTATCACGGCAGTCGCCGCCATTCTTGCACAAAGCGTTCTACCCGGCGCATAAAAAACATGCGCGGAGGGTGGCGGTTTAAATCCGCCATATTTCGTCGAAATTAGTCTCCGCACCGGTTTGATCCGGGCGGGAACGTGATTCAAAAATCGTCCAGTCAGACAATCAGCCGCAGCGACAGGTTTTTTAGCTATTTGCCACCGGGGCGCCGGCTTCGCTTTTCCAGGCTTCGATTGACTCGATACGCTGTTGGCGGGCGGCTCCGTTTTGCTCGATCTGGACCACATCACCGGCCTTGTGATTGAGCAGGGCCTGGGCGACGGGGGTCAGGTAGCTGATCACGCCCTTGTCCGGGTCTGAATCCCATGCGCCGAGGATGGTGAACACCTCCGCCTGGCCGGTGGCAAGGTCTGTGACCCGGACAATGTTGCCGGGACCGACGACTTCGGTTTTGGCGTTGGAAAAATCCTGGCCGCGCGCACGGGTCAGCGCTGATTCCAGCTCATCTTTCTGGCGCAGGAGCACCTTCTGCATTTCCTTGGCCGCCTTGTATTCGTGGTTTTCACGGAGGTCGCCATAGCTGCGGGCCACGGCAATTTCCTTGGAGTTGGCGGGGATTTTTTTCTGGACCAGGTCCTGGTATTCAAGGCGGCGGCGCTCCAGGCTCTCCCAGGAGACCAGCAGGCTGGTGTCCTGGCGGGTCTGCTCGCCGCTGATGAGGGATTGGACGGCGGGATGCGCCTTGACCAGGCGGGCCAGCAGCGAGCGCTTGTCCATGTCATCAAAAACCGGCGAGAGCTTGAGCGCCCGGGTGAGGTCCTTGATCACTTCAATATCAGCCGAGGCCGTGAGTTCACCCAGCAACTGCTGGTCTTCCAGGATGAAATCGCGCAGGCGGTTGGATCGTTTTTCGTTGAATTGATCCCGCTCCATGGCGGTGAGCATGGCGCGAAAAACCTCGGGGCCGAGGATGTCCACAAAGTCATCATTGCGGTCGCGACCAAACCAGAGGAGCAGTTCGCTGCCAGCGGTGTGCTGGTTGATGAGGCGCCCGAGTGTTTCCTTGAGTAAATCCAATTTGCCGTGGTGGATCAATTGTGAGGCAAACTCCTTGGCAAGCTTGGCGGAGACCAGATTGATGGAGCCCCTGAGGATTTCATGCCAGCGATCAGGGTTGGCCTCGCGGAAAGATTCCAATGCGCGGTGATGCTTGGCGGCAGGGATGGCCTCGAGCAGGGGACCGAACTTGATGCCCTCCTGCAACCAGACCTGGGCCGCGGTTACAGCCTCCGGGGAGGCGGGCAGCCCGGCGGCGTGCTGGATTTCGTCCCGGGCAAAAACAGCCTCCAACGCAACGGCGGGCTGGGTGCGCTGGTGCGTGGCAATATCCGCATTCAGGGCAGCCACAACCTCACGGCCCACAGCCGCCTTGTCCGGCAGGTCTCCGGCCACCTTCAGGATTTCCGCCACCGCAGCCACGCGCGCCTTAAGGCCCTTGGCAGTTCGAAAATCACCCAGGCACCGCGCTTCCAGCGAAGTTTCCTGCGCCTGGTACACCACAGGATCGGACTTTTTAACGGGCACGATGAAATGGCCGTCCTTTTTCATTTCGTGCCGGGCGGTTTCCCACCATTTTTTCCAGTCATCGCGGATGACATCGGGGACGAGGCACTGTTGGATTTGCTCGAAAGTGGCCCGGCCATCGAAGCTGTTGAGGACCACCTTGATGAGGTCCAGGTGATGGGCGGCGAGTTGGCGCAGGCCCTCGATATCCGAGACCTTGCGTGCCATGATATGGCTTTTGGCTATGGGTTTGAGAGATTCAACAGCGAAGGCCAGGTCCATGGTGTGACCTGGTTTGGCTGGAAAATCAATGGTGAACCGCGCCAGGACCACGTCCACGGTACGGATGCGGCCAAAACCCCAGCTCCGATGCCAGCAATAACCGCCCTCCACGAGGTGGATGAGGGGTTCCACATGTTTGCCGTCAATTTTTCCCGAGGCCGCCAGCTTTTGGAATTCTTCTTTCATAAATGGTTTTTATCTCGCGTCTGCAAACAAGGTTGCCAACATTAAACGATTTGAACGGCCAAAATCCAAGACAAATTGCGGCAGCGGTCCTGCAGGAGCGGGAGACCGGAAGCGAATTCACGGAGTCGCTTCTGGAACGGGCGCTGGCGCGGCATGCCTTGCCGGGGCCGGACAGGGCCTTGTGCCAGGAACTGGTGTATGGGGTGGTCCGCTGGCAGGCCACCCTGGATTGGCTTGTGTCCTGCAAGGCACCATCCCCTCCATCCCATCCGCTGCTGCGCATTCTTCTGCGACTGGGTTTATACCAGATTTTCTGGCTGGACCGCATTCCCAGCCATGCGGCTGTCCATACCACGGTGGAAATGGCCCGGCAAATGGGGCTGGCTCCAAAAGCCGGGTTTGTGAATGCCATCCTGCGCGGCTGCCTGAGGGAGGAAGGCATCCTGCGACAAAAACGCCTGGACCTGGCGGCCAGCCGCCCTGCCCTGGCACATTCTCATCCCGACTGGCTTTTCGCCCGGTGGCAGGCCCGCCAAGGCCGCGCCAGCGCCATTCAACTGATGGAATGGAATAACCTTCCCCCAAAAACCTACGCAAGGCTGAACCGATGCAAAGCCATGCCGCCTCCCGGCCCCGGCTCGGCAGGCTCATCCGCCGGCACAACACCACCGCGCCCAGAGTCATGGCTGGGACCGGAAGTGACGGCCAGGCCATTTACAAGCCATTGGACGGGGGCGGAGACGGTCTGTGAACTCGTCTCGCATCCGCCGCTGGCCAGCCTGGCAGGCTTCCAAGAGGGCCTGTTTTACATTCAGGACCCCAGCACCCTGCTGGCAGCGCGGCTGCTGGACGCGCGTCCGGGTGAAACCGTGCTGGACCTTTGCGCGGCTCCCGGCGGCAAAACGGCCTTGATGGCCCAGTCCATGGACAACCAGGGCCGGATTGTGGCCACGGACATCTCTCCTGCCAGGCTGGAACGATTGCGCGAGAATTGCCGGCGCCTGGGATTGACCTGCGTGGAACCCATGCTGGTGGAAAGCCTGGACCCATCCGGCCGTCCGGCGTTTGACCGCATTCTGTTGGATGCCCCCTGCTCCAACACGGGGGTGATCCGCCGCCGTGTGGATGTGCGGTGGCGGCTCACGGAGCAGGAACTGGCGCGGCTTCAAAAGACCCAGGCCGGCCTGCTGCAACTCGCCGCCACCCTGCTCAAACCATGCGGCACGCTGGTTTACAGCACCTGCAGCCTGGATCCGGAGGAAAACGAGGACCAGGTTCGCCACTTCCTGGAAGGCCACACCGGGTTCCAACTGGCGGAGAGCCAGGTTGTCAACCCGGTTCAGGATGGGGTGGACGGCGCTTTTGCGGCTCGACTCCTCAAGCAGGGCTGACACCCTGATCCATGCCATGCCCGCTGCAAACCTCCAGATTGATTCCAGCCAGTTTCCGGAAAAAGTCCGCCGCGACTTGCTGTCATCGCTGCGGCGCGGGGTGATTCAGCCCAAGTTTCATTATGACAGCCTGAAGCAAACGCTTTTGTGGCTGCAATTGCACGAGGCTCATTCCCCGGCGCGCAGGGACCGCGGGGTGAAGGATGCGTATGACCTGGCCTTTGCCGCAGCCACGCGGGCCTGCCCTGAGGGAAAACCCGTGCGCCTGGTGGGGTTGGGTTGCGGTGGAGGGCAGAAGGATGCGCAACTGCTCCGTCATCTCCTGCGCAAGGGACGGAGGGTGGATTACCATCCGGTGGATGTGAGCGCGGCCATGACACTGGTTGCGCGAGGGGCCGCCCTGCGCCTCTTGCAGGAAGAACGCTGCCATCCGGTGGTTTGCGACCTGGCGGCGCAAAACAACCTCCCCGGCCTGCTTCCGGCGCACGGGGCAAGGGTGATCACTTTTTTCGGGGTGATTCCCAATTTTGAGCCGAACCACATCCTGCCCCGGCTGACCGGGTTGCTGCGACCCGGAGACCTGCTCCTCTTCAGCGCCAACCTTGCGCCCGGGCTGGATTATGCCGCGGGAATGAAGCGCATCCTGGGCCAGTACGATAATGCGCTGACCCGCCAATGGCTGCTGGCTTTTCTTTTGGACCTGGGAGTGCAGGCCCGGGACGGGCGCCTGACTTTTGGCATTGAAACAGGCCAGTCCGGCTTGAAACGCGTGGTGGCGGATTTCCAATTCATCCGAAACCGGACATTGCAAGTCCATGGGCGCGAATTCTCATTTCAGGCCGGCCGGGATATCCGGCTTTTCTTCTCCTACCGTCACACCCCGGAAAGAATGAAACGCCTGCTGGAGCGGCATGGGTTGAGGGTGGAAAACCAATGGGCCTCGTCCTCCGGGGAGGAGGGTTTGTTTTTATGCGGAAAACCCCCGGACCCGAAAAAGACCACGGCCACCCGCAAGCGACCCATGCTTGCGGCGAACCAATGACTCAATAGCTCATGCGGTCCATTTTCACCTTGCCCCGAAATATCCAATAGATGCTGACGGTGTAGGCGATGACCACCGGCACGCCGATGGCGGCAATAACCAGCATGATGCCGAGGGTATGGGAGGAGGAGGCGGCATTGTGGATATCCAGGCTGAATTCGGGATGAGGCGCGCTGTAAACCAGGTCCGGGAAAAGATTCAGCGCGAAGAGGGCCATGAGGGTGATGATGGCGGCGCACGAGGAAAGAAAAGCCCGGCCATCGCGCCCGTGGTGGAATTCGCGGGGGATGTTGGCAATGGCCAGCATGTTGGCGAGCGCCACGCTGAACAGCCACGGATTGGCCCTGACTCGCGCCGCCATGTGCGGCACATACAACAGCGTGGCCATGGTCAATGTCACCGCGCAGATGACAAAGAAAATAATGCATCGCACCGCCCAGATGCGGAGTTTATCGTGAAGCGCCCCCTCGGTTTTCAGCACCCCATAAATGGCTCCGTGCATCATGAAGAGCGCCACCGTGGTGACGCCCACCAGCAGGGGATAGGGAGTGAGCAATCCCAAAAAGGTGCCCGCAAATTCCCCATTCTCATCCAGGGGAACACCCCAGGCAATGTTGCCGAGGGCCGTGCCGATCAATAGCGCCGAAAGAATGCTGCCCCCCGAGAATCCCACGTCCCACATCTGCCGCCACCAGCGCATGGGCCTTTTGCTGCGAAACTCGATTGCCACCGCCCTGAATATCAGCGAAACCAGCAGCAGGACCAGCGCAAGATAAAAGCCGGAAAACACGGTGGCATAAACATCGGGAAAAGCCGCAAAAAGCGCCCCGCCACCCGTCACCAGCCAGACCTCGTTGCCATCCCAAACAGGCCCGATGGAATTAAGGAGTATCCTGCGCTCATGGTCATCCCGGGTGAAAAGATGCAAAGCCCCTATGCCTAAATCAAAGCCGTCCAGCAGCGCGTACCCCGTCAGGAGTGTCCCCACGAGAATAAACCAGATGGTGTTCAGGTCCAGGTGCGGCGTTGCATTCATGGTTTGACAGGCAGGGCCAGTTTTCCGGATGGAATGAGGTCCTCGTCCTCCGGTCCATGCTGGATTTTTTCATTGAGAAGGTAAATGAAGGCGGCAAACAACAGGAAATAGACCGCGGTAAAGAGAATAAGCGAGGCCATCACCACGTTGGCCTTGACCACCGCGGAAAGGGCGTCGGGCGTGCGCAGCACTCCATACACAATCCAGGGCTGCCTGCCCACCTCCGCCGCAAACCAGCCAAATTGGTTGGCCAGTTCCGGTCCCACCACCGAAAATACCAGCAGCCAGAGAAGCCAGCGCCGCTGGAACAGGCGGTTCCCGCGCAACGACCACAACCCCAGCGATGACAACCCCAGCAAACCAAACCCTATCGCCACCATGCCATGGAAAAAAATAAAACAGGGAATAACCGGTGGACGGTCCCCGACACTGAAATCATCCAACCCCTCCACCACTCCGTTGATGTTGTCATCCGCCAGAAAACTCAGCAAATCCGGAGCCTCAAGGCCTATCACCTTTTCGTCCTTTTCATCCACATACCCGGCCAGCACCAGCGGCGCGCGGGTGGTGGTGTGGTAAAGGCCCTCAAAGGCGGCGAGCTTGGCCGGCTGGTGCCTGGCCACATTCTGCGCGCTCAGGTGGCCTGTCGTTGCCTGAAGCAAGGAGGCAGCCAGGCCCAACCCCAAACCGGCCTTGAGCGATTTCCGCGCAAAATCCAGATGCCGCCCCTTCAGGATGTACCAGGCGCTCACGCTCGCCACCAAAAAACCTCCCGTAGCCCAAGCCCCGCCCAAGGTGTGACTCAACCGGCAAAGCATCGAGGGATTGAACACCACCTTCCAGAAATCCGTCACCTCCGCCCGGGCATGCATTCCCTGCCCCACAATGTGGTAACCGGCAGGCGTTTGCATCCATGAATTGGCCACCACGATCCACACCGCGCTGAAATGCGCGCCCAGAGCCACCATGCAGGTGGCAAAAAAATGCGTCTTCCGTCCCACCTTGTCCCATCCGAACAACAACAAGGCCAGGAATCCCGATTCCAAAAAAAACGCAAAAATGCCCTCCGCTGCCAGCGCGCTGCCAAAAACATCCCCCACAAAACGCGAATAGGTGGCCCAATTGGTTCCAAATTCAAATTCCATCACAATACCCGTGGCCACTCCCAAGGCAAATGTCAGCGCAAAGATACGGGTCCAAAACCGGGCCATTTGGTGGTAAATTTCATTGCCCGTCCTCAACCATGCCCCCTCCATCAAGACCAGCATCACCCCCAGCCCAATGCTCAAAGGAGGGTAAAGATAATGAAACCC
>DAIDJC010000091.1 GCA_027451565.1 Limisphaerales bacterium
GGAATTTTTTTACCCAAAATGATGTCCACGGTGCCGTTTTCACCTGTACGGATTGTGGATCCGGCTGCCAGCGCTTTGCCGGCCACCAGAGGATGCCACATTCCATCTCCTAAATTGTAGCTCGCTATGCCTTGAACGCGCACCACTGTTGCAAATCCAGGATGGTCGTCTTGGGCGTAACTGATGCTGCCCACGCCAACAACCGAGGCAAACACCGCTGATGCAATGACTTGTGTGAGGTTTTTCATAGCTATTGTTGTTTTTATCAATCTCCATCGAATATAGCTGGAAACATGCCGCTTTGTCAACCAACTATTTATGATAATTTTAAGATTTTAAAGACCCTGTCTTCTGCCAATCCCCAACGCTAAATCCACCACCGGCTTTTTTCAAGGGAAAACCCACTTCCCAGATGCCTTGTCCCGCAATTTTTCCTCGCAAATGGCCAAATAATTGCCCGCAAAGGCGCTTTCATTCGATAGTTCCATGGACCTCATAAAATATTCCCGAGCCAAGGCATAATCCCCGGACTGAACGTAGTGCCAACCTATGTTGGCCACCATGAAGTACCCGTTCCAATCCAGTTCTTCCGCACGCTGGTAATAATACTTTGAGGCGGAAACATTTCCCAACCAATCCAAACACATTCCGTATCGCAGGTACCCATACCCGTCATAGGGATTCAAATCCACTGTTCGCGCGTACCAAAACATCGCCTCGCGAGTGAGGCGGGCATAGTCATCCCCCCCTTGGAAGCTCCTCATTCTCAAGGTTTCACCCAAATTATAAGCCACCTCAAAGTCACGAGGCTCGGCCTGATAGGCTTTTTCCAAAAGTACAGCGCGGTTTGGCGCAAAAACATCCGCTTCATTGGCTTTGGCCATCCAATACAACTCATGTCCGCGCCGCCATTCATCCACCATCAAGCATAAAACCACTGCCCCTATCACTCCAGTCCCGGTCCAAAGTATAGGCCGATTGATTCTCCGCCAACCACCCGGCACAACGTCTCCTGAAGCGCTTGATAACAAGGCCAACCAAGTCACTCCAATCAATGCATTGGCGGGAATGTGAAGGTTGAAATCAAACATCGAATGGACCATGAGAGACGTCAAGCCGCCGGTTGCCCCCAGGAATATTGCATACATTTGGCCTTCGGGCAGGATTCCAGGCTGTTCCGCCACGTCATGGCATCCACGAATCAAAGGCCAGGCGCGCAGCCAACCCCAAGCCATGGTGATCGCGCCACCCAAGACGAGCAAGCCCCCAAGCGCACCCCAATCAGCGAGCAGGTTCAAATAATCATTATGAGCTCGGTTGGGTCGTTTTTGGATGATAGCTGGACGGTAAGCCGGAAATCGCGCATCGAAATGAGCCGGACCCACTCCGATCCAGAAATGGTCCAGCCACATGGCTTCCGCAGCCCGCCACAAGGCAAATCGGGTATCAAAATCCAATACTCCCTGCCCGCCGGATCCCTTGCCGGAAATCCGTGCTTGAAAGGTTTGGTTTTTTGCGAGGTAGTGCGAGACAAAAAATCCACCACCGATCAACATGGCTGCAAGGCAGGTTATTGCTGCAAGGCGATGCTTGCGATGGAGTGTCATGAGGGCAAGCATCCAGACAATGCCAGCCACTGAAGCAAACCACCCGGCTCTTGAAAATGTGGCGGCCAAGCCTGCCATCATGCAGGCGGCGCCCAGGCCCAGCATCACACGACCCCACCAGGGCATTCTCGCCGACAGCATCAGGGCAAGGGCCATGGGCAAGACCAATCCCAGCATTCCCGCAAGGTCGTTGGGTGAAATGAAAGTGCCCCCCGCCCGGCCGGGATAACCAGAATCCACATTCCAGACCCGTTCAGAATGGGTTAGCATCTGAAAAATGGCGTAGCCGGAAATCGCCACAGCCACCGCCGTCACTCCCAGGCCTATAACCCAGGCATCCATTCGATGGTGCAAGTCGGACGCAACCACAAAAAAAACCGTTGCAAATAAAACCACCTGGATGACTTCCCCGCGGGCGGTCAACTCGATATCTGCGGTCAGATACCTGGCCACTGCGTAGATCAGGAATAAAACCACCGCCCAAGCCAGAGGGGGCCAGCGCAGTTTCAAGTCGTCATCCAGCCAGAGTCGCAAAACCCAAAGCAGCATGAAAAGCACACCCAACCCCTGCAGGACAAGAAAAGCCCATTCATCCACAGCCCCAAATGCCAGCGGCGCAAAAACAAGCATGCACAACAGCGTCGCCAGCAAGCCGGCGCGACAGGCTTGAACACGCTTTGGCAGTGGGCCATTCATCCACGCACAATGACCTCTCCGCACAGCGGAGTAAAGCGGCGTTTCAGGGGTTTTCATCCGGTCCTCAGCCAGGGGGTTGGGAATCAGGGAATGCCTTGCCGGCTTTGGATGCCTGCTTTTTTGCCCTCCCTCCGGATTTTCACGCATATCCACCAACCAGACCTCCATTTCCCAGTGGAAACCCCCCTTGTTTTGCCGTGGATTTCCTGGTCAGCCAAAAACTGGAATGCTCCCGGCGGCTTTTCAAACACACCAGAGCCGCTTGCATTCCCGCGTTTTTGAATTAATATGTCGAACTTCGATCATGCAATTAAACAACGATGAAATCCGGCGCTATTCCCGCCACCTGATTTTGCCTGAGGTGGGTTTGGCGGGTCAGAAACGCATCAAGGCCACCAGTGTCCTCTGCATTGGCGCAGGCGGTTTGGGTTCGCCCATCGCCATGTACCTGGCTGCGGCCGGCGTGGGGCGGATAGGGATCGTGGATTTTGACACGGTGGATTATTCCAATCTGCAACGGCAGATTTTGCATACGGATGCGGATGTGGGCCGTTCCAAGGCGGAATCGGCTCGCGAAACCATCCATGGCATCAATCCTCATTGCGAGGTGGTGATCCATAACACGCGCATCTCATCGGAGAATGCCCTGGATTTGATCCGGCCTTACGACATCGTGGTGGATGGAACCGATAATTTTCCCACCCGTTACCTGACCAACGACGCCTGTGTGTTGTTGAAGAAACCCAATGTTTACGGGTCCATATTCCGGTTTGAAGGGCAGGCCAGCGTGTTTGCGCCGCATTTGGGGGGACCTTGTTACCGCTGCCTGTATCCCGAACCGCCGCCGCCCGGAATGGTGCCCAGTTGCGCCGAGGGCGGGGTGCTGGGTGTGCTGCCCGGCATTATTGGCTGCATTCAAACCACGGAAATCCTCAAGCTGGCTTTGGGCAAGGGCCAATCTCTGATAAATCGGCTCCTTTTATTCAATGCCTTGGACATGAAATTCAGGGAGTTGAAGCTCCGCCGCGATCCCCAGTGCCCCATTTGCGGGGATCACCCCACCATCACTCAACTCATTGATTACGAGCAGTTCTGCGGCATCGTGCCGGAGCCTGAACCCTCTGCCAATCCGGATGAGGTTTCCGTGCAGGAAATGAAAAAGGCGCTGGACCAACCCAGTCTTGGAATCAAGGTGATTGACGTGCGCGAACCTGACGAATACGAAATCGCCAAAGTGGCGGGCGTGCCTTTGTTGCCATTGAGCCAGTTACCGGAGCGATTCACTGAATTGGATCCGAACCAGCAATATTATCTCCATTGCAAGGCGGGAGTGCGTTCCTTGAAAGCCCTCTCCTTCCTGCGCCAGCAGGGATTCAAATACGTCAAGAGCGTCCGGGGCGGCATCACGGCGTGGTCGGAGGAAATTGATTCACAGGTGCCACGCTATTGAATCCAGTCCGGCGCGCCAAATCCCCGAGGCTTCCCGGGATACCGCAGCGGGACATTGCCTGGACGCGCCCTGATCCGGCCTTTGATCGGATTCAGCGAGAGACCCTGGCTGCTCTGTATTGCCCGGGCTGGACCGGCCTTGCATGGCCGGTTATTTCAATCCGGCGGGATTTAGCCCCTTCAATTCCTTGACCACAAAAAGCCCGTCCTTGCGGATTAATCGGCCATCAAACCAAACCTCTCCGCCGCCCCACTCCTTGCGTTGAATCAATACCATATCCCAATGGATGGCGCTTTTGTTTCCGTTGCCGCAGTCCTCGTAGGCCTGGCCGGGTGTGAAATGCAGTGAACCCGCAATTTTTTCATCAAATAAAATATCGCACATCGGGTTTTGAATATGGGGATTGAAGCCCAGTGAAAATTCCCCGATGAACCGTGCGCCGGCATCGGTGTCCAATATTTCATTGATCCGCTTGGAGTTATTTGCAGTGGCAGAGACTATCTTTCCGCCTTTGAGTTCCAACCTCACATTTTCAAATTTTGTGCCGGAGTAGAGTGTGGGAGTGTTGAACTGGATGGTTCCCTCCGCCGAATGGCGCGTGGGGCACGAAAACACCTCCCCATCGGGAATATTGCGGTCGCCCTTGCACATTTTGGCGCCAATGCCCTTGATGCTGAAGGTCAGGTCGGTGCCGGGTCCCTTGATGTGGACACGGTCTGTGCGGCTCATCAGTTTTTCCAGCGGCACCATGGCGCGCGCCATCCGCGCATAGTCCATGGTGCAGACGTCGAAGTAGAGGTTTTCGAAGGCCTCCGTGCTCATTCCGGCGGCCTGGGCCATGCTTGGCGTGGGCCAACGCAGCACGCACCAGCGGGTTTGATTAACCCGGTAATCCTGCACCGGCCGGATCACCCGGGCGTACATCTGCATCTTGTCGCTGGGCACATCGGCGTTCTCGGTCATGTTGTCCGCCCCGCGAATGGCAATGTAGGCCTGCATTTTTTTCATACGATGCATTTCCATGTCCCGCACGGCAGAAGCCTGGTCGGGCGTCATTCCCAAAAGCTGCTCGCGCCCCACGCGGGTATGCCGCGTTTCCACAAAGGGCGTGGCGCCCGCCGCCCGGACCGCCCGGATCAATTCCACGGTGAATTCATCCGGCACGTCTATCATGTCCAAAAGAATCCGGTCGCCCCGTTTCAACGCGGTGGAGTAGTTGACTAGAAGGTGTGCCAATTTTTTATAACGCGGATCATTCATATATAATTGCGCCCACCAGAATAAACCAAACCCCGGCCAATGACCACCGAAGAAATGCCACCCCAAATCGCCGTCTCGGGTTCATTCTGTCCAGCCTGGCCCCCGCGGTTCATGCGCCCGTCCGCTCATTTTGCCTTTCTACCTCCCCGCGGCCATGCTAAAAGGGACCCATGGCATCCCAGTATAAAATCGGTTTCCTTGGAGCGGGCAAAATGGCATGCGCCTTGGCCAAGGGATTCATCAATGGCGGCCTTGTGTTTCCCCGTGAGATACTGGCTGCCGATCCTGCGGAAGCCGCCCGAAAGCATTTCGCGGAAGGGACCGGCGGTTCGTTTTCCGGATCCAACCGCGAGGTGGCAGCAGCGGCGCGAGTCCTCGTCCTGGCCACCAAGCCGGACCAGACGGCGTCGGTTCTGGATGAAATCGCATCGGCCTTCACTCCAGATCATTTGCTGGTCTCAATTGCTGCAGGCGTCCCCCTTTCCCGCCTGGAAAATGGGCTTCCTGCGGGAGCCAGGGTTGTGCGTGTCATGCCCAACACCCCGGCGTTGGTGGGGGCGGCAGCCTCGGCCTATGCCATGGGCCGCCACGCCACGGTGGCCGATGGCGACCTGGTCTGCAAACTTTTCTCGTCCGTTGGAATGGCGGCTGCCGTGAAGGAGAGCCTGTTGGATGCGGTGACCGGCTTGAGCGGCAGCGGTCCGGCCTATGTTTTCCAATTCATCGAAGCGCTCAGTGATGGCGGCGTGGCCGCAGGGTTGCCCCGGGACTTGGCCACAAGCCTCGCCGCACAGACGGTATTGGGCGGTGCCCGGATGGTGTTGGAAACAGGATTTCACCCCGGCGTGCTCAAGGACCAGGTCACCAGTCCGGGTGGCACCACCATCGAAGGCTTGCATGAGCTTGAGAAGGGCCAGTTTCGCGGCTGTGTCATCAGTGCCGTGCGGGCCGCCACCGAACGATCCCGGCAGCTTGGCAAAGCCTGATGAATCCTGATCCTGAATCGCCCTCGCCGGCCCAGCGCCGATTGCTGTGGCTTTCTCTCACCTGCTTGGGGCTGGCCTCCCTGGCGGCGCTGGCTGCCGGCATGGTCTGGGCCCTGGCGCGGTTGATCCATGTTCTAAGCCCCGTTCTCTGGCCCCTGGCCGTCGCTGCCATTCTGGCCTGCCTCCTCTCGCCTGTGGTCGCAGCATTGGAACGCCGGGGGCTGGCGCGGGTGCCCGCCATTCTTCTCGTTTTCCTGGCCGGAATTATCATTATTTCCGGAACCTTGGCCAGTGTTCTTCCCCAACTGATTGGCGAAACCCGGCAGTTGGCAGGCAAATTGCCGGAGTATTCAGAGCGCCTGACCCTGGCCGTGGATGGTTTTTTGAACCATCCCCCCGCCTTCATTGCCCACTGGCTCCCTGCCGCACCCAGCCCCGCAGGCCCATCCACGACAGGTTCCACCCCTGCATCCAACCCGGCCACGGATTTGTCTGCAATGAATGGTTTCGTTCACTGGTTGAGCGCCCAGTTGCCCAGGTTGGGACCCTGGCTGCTGAACCGTCTCCAGCAGGTCGCCTCCGGCTTTGCCATTCTGGCCGGACTGTTTTTGGTGCCGGTTTATACTTTTTATTTTCTCCTGGAACAACGCTCCATTCTGGCTCGCTGGCGCGATTGCCTGCCGGTTACCCACCCCGCCACACGCGCTGAACTGATTTTCATCCTCGAATCCATCCAACAGTATCTCGTGGCCTTTTTCCGCGGCCAGGTGCTGGTTGCCATGGCGGATGCAACTCTTTATACAATCGGTTTTCTCATGGTGGGCATCAACTACGCTTTTCTACTGGGTTTCATGGCCTTGTTCCTCACCATGATCCCTTTCCTCGGCGCCATTATCATTTGCGCCACCGCAGTGCTGCTGGCCTTCGTGCAGTTCACCGATTTTTTGCATCCGGCCTGCACTATCGCGTTGTTTACCGCCGTCCAAGCCATGGAGGGGTTGTTCATCTCACCCAGAATCATGGGCAACCGCGTGGGACTTCATCCCCTCGCCATTATTGTGGCTGTGATGACCGGAACCACTCTGTTGGGAGGGCTGCTTGGCGGAGTGCTGGCCATACCTCTCGCTGCCGCCCTGCGCGTGATTGCGGCCCGGCACCTGGCCAAACCAGCCCCCTCCCACTCTGTCTCCAATGACTGAAGACCTCCCCAATCGCCTCCAGCAGATCGAACAGCACATCGCCCACCTGGAACATCACGTGGACCAGATGAACACCATTTTGCTGGAACAACAGAATGTGCTGATGCGCCTTAAAAAAGAGGTTCAGCGCCAGACCCAAACCCTCCAAACCATGGAACTGGAGCGGATCAAGGCCAACATCACCAAGCCTCCTCATTATCAATGATCCGGCCTGTTTAAGCCGCAGCGAGTCCGGCCAGGACGCAGCCCGTTATCGAGTCCCTGGCACAATCATCCCCCCTACCCCTGCACCCCTCCCAATCCCGGACAAGCCGCCATAAATTTGTAGTTATTTAGGTGAGTCTGCGCTAGGCTGGCAGGGTGAGTTTCGTTTCTGAATTGAATGCCCTGCCGCTTCAGGACCTGCTTCGTCATTCCTTGGAGGCGGATCAGGCTGCGGTGCTTTCCGTCCTGTCCAAAAGACAGGTTCCGCTCCACGATTTTGCCACCCTTATCTCGCCGGCTGCCGCAGGTTTCCTCGAACCCATGTCACGAAAGGCGCGCGCCCTCACCCAGCAACGCTTTGGCAAGGTGATCCGGCTGTTCGCTCCCTTGTACGTTTCCAACGAATGCATCAATAATTGCAAGTATTGCGGTTTTTCCCGGGATAACCCCATCCTGCGCGTCACGCTGTCCATGGATGAAGTCCGGCAGGAGGCCAATGCCTTGCGCTCCGAGGGTTTTCGAAACATCCTCATCGTTGCCGGCGAACATCCACGCTTTGTTTCGAACCATTACCTTGCCGATTGCATTCGCACCGTCCGTTCGGAGGTGCCCGGCGTGTCGCTGGAGGTGGGGCCCATGGAAAAAGAGGATTACGTTCCCTTGGTGGATGCGGGGGCGGATGGTTTGGTGGTGTATCAGGAAACCTACGACCGTCAGGTGTACGAGGCCATGCACACGGCGGGTCCAAAGAAAAATTTTGATTGGCGCCTGGAAACCCCCGAGCGGGCCTATGCGGCCGGATTCCGTCGCCTTGGCATTGCCGCCTTGTACGGGCTGGCCGACTGGCGGGCGGAGGCGCTGAGCGTGGCTGCCCACGCCAGCTACCTGCTCCGACACTGCTGGAAGGCTCAGGTTACCCTGTCGCTGCCACGGCTGCGCCCCTGCGCGGGCGAGTTTCAACCCCTCACCCACGTCTCTGACCGCGACCTGGCCCAATTGGTGTGCGCTTTTCGCCTGATGTTCCCGGACGTCGGCATCGTGCTCTCCACCCGCGAGACACCGCGTCTCCGCGATGGGCTCATGCCCCTGGGCATCACCCTGATGAGCGCGGGCAGCCACACGGAACCCGGTGGCTACACCGGCGCCGGGCGACAGAATATCCATCGCACCGTCCAGGGCCGCCAAGTGGCCCTCGAGCCGGATTCGCCGGAATGGCAGAGTGGTTCCCAATCCACTTCCGCCACCGTGCAATTCCAGATTTCTGATGGCAGGTCCGCAGGAGAAATCGCCTCCCGCATCCGGCAGCAGGGCTACGATCCCGTCTGGAAGGACTGGGATACCGCGCTCACATCCTGACCCCACCCTCCCCCACTCCCAGCCCATGCCACCCCAGGTAGTTGCCAATGGCCAGCGGATCGAAACTTCGTTTCCGTGCAGCTTGGAAACCTTTTTGGTGGGTCAACATCTGTCCCCGCGCAGCGTGGTGGTGGAACTCAACGGACAGGCCGTGGCTCCATCTGAGTTCCAGCAGAGACAACTCCAGCCCGGCGACCGCTTGGAGATCGTCAAAATCGTGGCTGGCGGCTGAGATGAAATTTCACGGGGATGAACGCACCACTGGCTCAATGCCGCCGCGCAAGATCATGAAGGATCGTTTTACAGGATTATACCGGGTTTTTTTGGGCATTCTGGCAGCCCTGGCCTGCTGGTTTACCTGGTCCGCTCTGGCATCGGATCCCGGGGTTGAAAACCTCCAACCCACCAATGGCGCCAATCTTTACACCAACCTCCCCCGCATCCTCGTCCACTTGCACAACCAGCCGCTGACGTTCCAATTGGACCAGGTGCCGGCGCTGCGCAACCATGATTTCCTGGGACAGCCCCTTTGGAAATACGCCGCTTCATGCGTTTATGTCGCGATCGCCTTCTCCCTGGCCTGGCTCATTGACCAGTGCGTGAAATTCTGGCTTCGGCGCCGGGCCTCGCGCTCGGGCAATCCCGGCGATGTTTTGCTGCTCAATGTGCTGGGTGGCCCGCTCAAGGTCATCATTTTCGTTTTCTTCCTCAATGTCGGCCTCAATATTTTTGAATGGCCCGAGCAGGCGGATGTCTTTCTTTCACGCATTTTCATCATCGGCGCCGCGCTGGCTATCACGTTTCTCCTGGTCAAGTGCATGGACTTTTTGATCGTCCTTTGGCGCCAGCGCCTGACAACCGCCCACGACAAGGTTTTTGCTGATCAACTTCTGCCACTCGTCAGCAAAATTGGAAAAATTCTCGTCATCGTCGCCGCCGCGCTTCTCACTGCGGATAATCTCCATATTCGCATAGGCAGCGCCCTGGCCGGACTCTCCATTGGCGGCCTCGCCCTCGGCTTGGCGGCCCAGGACACCGTGGCCAACCTCTTTGGCGCCGTCGCCGTGTTCCTCGATAAACCTTTCAACATCGGCGACCGCATCCGCGTCCTCAACGTGGATGGCATCGTGGAATCCATTGGCCTGCGCAGCACCCGCGTGCGCAACCTCGATGGCCATCACGTCACCATCCCCAACAAAACCATGGGCAACGAGGTCATCACCAACATCACCCGGCGACCCGGCATCAAGACCGAAATGAATATCGGCCTGACCTACGATACCCCCGCCCCGCGCATCCGCCAGGCCATCGCCATACTCCATGATATTCTTGGCTCCCATCCCCGCACCTCCTCCCTCACCATCAGCTTCAACCGGTTTGCCGATTCCGCACTGAACATCCTCGTCGTCCATAATTGGAACGGAACCGATGCCCAGGAGCACTTTGACGATCTCCAGGAACTCAACCTGCGCATCAAGGAAAGGTTTGATGCGGAAAAAATCGAGTTTGCCTTTCCATCCCAAACCATTTACCTCAAAAATCCGGTGCCCGGTTGACGTGCGGCTCATCACCACGCTGACACTCGCGCTCATCATCAATAATTAATATTCATGGCTTCCTTCTGGCAGAACCTTCTCTGGCATCACGGACATTTCCTGGGCATATCCTGGAGCGTGTGGAAACTCCTGGGCTGGGGCGGCAACCTCACCTTTTCATCCCGGTTCATTGTGCAATGGTATGCCACGGAGAAAAGCCGGCAGGTGGTGGTTCCCGTGCTTTTTTGGTGGCTCAGCCTGCTTGGCTCGCTGCTCCTTTTGATTTACGCCTTTAGCAAGACCGATTCCGTGTTCATTTATGCTTATCTCTTTCCATGGCTCCCTTACGTGCGCAATCTCATCATTCATTATCGCCACCAAAAAGCCCACATGGACTGTCCCGGCTGTGGTGAAAAAATTCCGCCCCACGCCAACTTTTGCCCCCAATGCGGTGCCAGGGCAGAACTTGCACCGCAAAGCAGCCCTAAGTGAGATTGCTCGTTGATCGCACTGGATGTTTGCGATTTCCCCTCTCCCTAACCCTCTTCCCCGCGCTTCGCCAGGGGGCGAGGGAACCAGAATCACTCGATTGTTGCATGCCCTTGAAAAATGAGCACTCACCTTCGAGGCACGGAATGGTTTAAAACCCTATTGAACCTGCCGTTTTTTTCTCCCTCTCCATCAATCCCCATTGATGGGGAGGGCCGGGGAGGGGTGGCACTGAGCTTCCGGGAAATGAAATGGTTCACTTTTCGCACTGGATGTTTGCGATTTCCCCTCTCCCTAACCCTC
>DAIDJC010000092.1 GCA_027451565.1 Limisphaerales bacterium
GAAATGGATATACAAATATTGAGACACAATGAAAGCGAAAGATTCAACAGGTTTGGATTTGACTGCCCCCCCTCTGGGAGGTATCCTCCCGGCCAGTCCATCACATGAAGTGAGGATGAAATTTTACCATATGTCTGAAGGATACTGTGTCAAATGCAAAGCCAAGAAGATCATCGCCGACGGCGTTGAAGAAACCATGAAAAATGGACGCAAAGCCATCAAAGGCAAATGTCCCACGTGCGGCACGGGGATGTATAAGATTTTAGGAAAATCCGCCAGCGCCAGCCCCTCCTCCACACCACCAGCCGCCCCCCCCGCACAGGCTTGATTGTCTAATTATGTCTCAACAACTTGCCTACGTCATCATCACGCCCTATTCGCTCTACAAATCGCGAACCGGCGGCATCCTGAGCCGGTTGATCAGCCGGACGGGTTTGGATTTGGTGGATATGCGGATGTTCGCGCCCAGTATTGACCTGGTCCGCGAATACGCGCAAACCATCGTCTCGGCCCATGACACGCAGGACCGGAAAATCCAGGAGATGCTGCGCGAATATGTGCTCCAGCAACTCAGCCCGGATCCCAAGACCGGATTGCGGCGCAGGGTGATGATGCTGCTTTTCCGGGGCGATGAAGCGGTGCGCAAAGTGCGCTCCGTGGTGGGCAACCTTAGTCCAGACAGGCGCGGCGGAGAAACCATCCGCGATACCTATAGTGATCTCATCCTGGATGAAGACGGCAGTGTGCGGTATTTTGAACCCGCCGTGCTGGCAGCCCCCAATGCCAGCGAATCAGAAACCAAACTGAAGCTCTGGGCGCGATTCTCTGAAACGGATGGCGGCATCCTCGAAAATGTCATCACTTACAATCCCGGCGAACGCCCGGAACGCACCTTGGTGCTGATCAAGCCGGACAATTTTCGTTTTGCCACGGGCCGCCCCGGCAACGTGATTGACTTTTTTTCACGAACCGGGCTTTTCATTGTGGGAGCCAAGGTCCTCCGCATGAGCACAGCCCAAGCCATGGAATTTTACGGGCCCGTTCGGGAATTCCTGCGCACCAAACTCAAGGATGGGGTCAGCGCCAAGGCCAAGGACCTGCTGGAAAAAGAATTCGGTTTCTCCATTTCACCCGAAAATCAAAAAGCCCTGGGCGACATCCTGGGCCCCATTCAAGGCGACAGCCAGTTCGACAACATTGTGCGCTTCATGTCCGGCCATGCGCCTGGGGAAATCCCCCAAAGCGAGTGGACCCTGCCCGGAACCGAGAAGTGCATCGCCTTGGTTTACGAGGGCATCAATGCCGTCTCAAAAATCCGGGATGTCCTGGGACCCACGGATCCCTCCAAGGCTCCCCCGGGCAGCATCCGCCGCGAATTTGGTTCCACCATCATGGTCAATGCCGCCCATGCCAGCGATTCCCCCGAAAACGCGCAGCGCGAGTTCGGAATCGTCAAACCGGGCGAAAATCATTTTCGCCAGGTCATCGAGGAATCCTACGGTAAAATTTAAAATCCTCCAAAGCTTCATTCCAAGCGGGGTATGTCCTCAGGACATACCCCGTATTTTTATCTCCAAAAAAAGTGGATGGCCACAATGTGGGGATTCGATTGCAAGGATTGGGAATGCGATGCCATGGTGGCAAATCAAACCATCCCACCAGGCAGGGCCTTGGAAAATATCCCAAGGACCAATTAGGATCCTTTGGCGCCCGATTGCATCCGCTGGCACCTTTTCCAAGCGCCATCAGCCGGGCCAAAACCAGACCGAAGCATTATAACAATTTATTTTTAAACATGTTGCAATCGAACAGCCAGGCATTGAAATTTCCGCCCGTCAAAAACTGCTGAACTTTTCACCCAGTGGATGGTCTATATGTGGTCAATTTGGAATCTCATTTGTGAAAAACACAAAGAACGGTCGGCAACGTGAAACAATCGGGCTTGAGGGCTTGGCGGGGATGGATTCATGGAGAAACAGCAACGCCATGACCTTTCCAGCCCGTATGCCGGGATTTTTCCGCAATTTGATCCAGAAATTGTTTTATGCACTTCCAAGTTGGGTCAGATTCCAGGATTGAGACCCACAAGAACCACAGAATCTGCATGAAACATATTACTTTTGGATGGACAAACCGGGTGGTTTTCCGGTCTATTACTCGTTTTACACCAGCCACAAATTTGAGCAACCGAGGTCAAGATGGAAATACCTAAGAAATCGAATTCTAAAACCAACGGGTCCGAGGCCGGGAACAAGCAGTCAGGCAAGGTGACAACGGCGCCGCCTGCGGCGGTTCCTTTGTCGCCAATGTTCCGGCGGGTGGACTGGCTTACTTTTGGGCTGACCTTCCTGATTATCTGGGTGGTTTACCTCTGGACACTCGCCCCGGAGCTGACCTTGGAGGATTCAGGGGAATTGTGCACGGGTTCTTTCTATGCGGGCATACCCCACCCTCCAGGATACCCGTTCTGGGCGATTTACAGTTGGTTTTGGACCTTCATCCTGCCGATCGGCAATGTGGCGTGGCGCGTGGAGGTGGGGCAGTCTTTTGCCGCCGCCATGGGCTGCGGGATGCTGGCAATGATGGTCTCGCGCGGCAGCAGCATGCTCATGGAGGGCATTGAAGACCTGGCCAACATTCCACGGACCTGGGAAAGCTCCATTTGTTTCGTGTCCGGATTGGTCAGCGGGCTGCTGACCGGGTTGGACGGTTTCATGTGGGGTGAATCCGTGGTCATCAACCGGATTTCAGTTTTTGCGGTGCCTTGGATGATAGCGGTGACCCTGTGCCTGATGCGATGGTCCTACACGCCGGCCAGGCTGCGTTACTTGTACCTTGGCATGTTCCTGTACGGCATCTGCGCCACCATCCACCAAACCATGTTGCTCAGCGCGATGGGGGTGGAAGTGATCATCATCATGGCGCAGCCCAGGCTGGGTCGTAGTTTTGCCCTCACCAACGGCGTTCTCTACCTCTGTATTTCCATAGCCAAGTACTACCTTCAAATCCCCGCCCTGCAAGCCATGGCGAGCGTCGAAACGGATGTCTTCAACGTGGTCGGCATTCTCTCCATCGGAGCCTACATCTGGCTGGCGGCCGCCACCAAGATAAGCCCCCAGGAATTGCTTCGAGACGCCGCATGGTTCGGAATATTCCTGTTTTTCGCATTGGCAGCCACGGGCTGGGGCCTCTTTGGCGTCCTGTTATGCCTGGCATGCCTGGCGGCATTCATCAAGCTTGCCTGGGATACCCGCAAGGTGGACTACGGATGGCTTGTCATCATCATCTGCGGCCTGGTTTGGATTTTGGGTGTTTCCTTTTATTTCTATGAAGCCATTTCGTGCATGACGGATCCTCCCATGCAATGGGGGTACCCACGAACGGTCGAAGGTTTTTTCCACGCCTTGAGCCGCGGTCAGTACAACTCCGTCAGCAACGGTCCTTTTTTTGAGGGATTCGGAAGGATGGCTTTCCAACTCTGGTACCTGATCCAAGGCTTGGCGGAATCCTTTAGCTGGGTGCTGATTTTTGTGGGACTGCTCCCGTTCCTGATCATTGGCCGCATGCATCGTCGGGAAAGGGGCTGGATCATCGGCCTCACCTCCATGTACTTCTGCCTGGCCGTTTTGCTGGTGCGCCTTTTGGACGTCACCCCGGACCTCTCCACCACTGACTTGAACGAGGTTTTTCTCACGGCATCCCACGCCCTTTTCGCCATATTGATCGGGTATGGGCTGACTGTGATCACTGCCTACGTGGCCAATCACTATGCAACAGTCCGCAAATGGTGCTTTGTGGGTGGATCGCTTGCGGTTCTCCTCGCCTTTTATTGTCTGGTCAAGGCAGTGGGCAAATTGTACTTCGGCCAATCGGGCCAGATGAGAATCTCCTGGCTGCCGTTCAATGACTGGATCGGCTGGGGCTATCTGGCATTTGGCCCAAAAGGCCAGTTTGGGATTGGAGATCTTTTCCATTGGGTGATTCAGGCTTTTGCCCCGCATCAGTACGGATTGCCGGTTCTGGCCAGCCTCGTCCTCATGGCTCTCCCGGTCCTTTTCATGATTGCCCTGGTGTTTTACAAAAACCGGGGACCGGTGCTGATCCTCCTTGCCCTCATCCTGGTCACACCCATTTTTTCAGCCATGACCCATTGGTACACCAGCGAGCAGCGCAACCACTGATTCGGATACTGGTTTGGCCATGACATGTTCACCCCGCCTTTCGTGGACACAAATGGCAAATTCAGTTACGACAACTCCCGGCGCGCGGAATTATTGAAGGACCCATCGAAAGCCAGCCTGATCTACCCGGAAATGGCGCGCGACACGATCCTGTTTGGTGGAACCGACCCCGGCCGATTCTGCCCCACCTACATCATTTTCTGCGAAAGTTTCATTCCCCACTATTGCCAACCCAAGCAAGACCAGAAGTTTGACCGTCGTGACGTGTATATCATCACCCAGAATGCGCTGGCTGATGGCACCTATCTCGACTACCTGCGGGCGCAATACAACCGGTCGAAGCAGACGGACCCGCCCTTTTTCAGCCGGTTTTTTCGCTACGTCACCACCCTTCTCACTGGCGTGGGTAAAGGCTCGGTGGCTGTGGATGGATCGGACCTGGGCAGCGGCGATTCCGGAAACGCAGTCGTGGAAGGAATCTGCTCACTGCTGAATTACACTTTGGATGTGCCGTTCACCAAATGGGGCGCCTATGTGGAGAAATACCGTCGGGCCGAGGGTGTCTATCCCCCGAAAGAGATTTACATTCCCACACCAACCGATTCCCAGAATTGTTTTCAAAGCTATGAGGAAGACGTGGCTCGACGCCAGCAACTGGGCCAGTTGAAACCCGGCGAGGATGTCAACGTGGAAAACGGCAGGGTTCAGGTTTCCGGCCAGGTGGCGGTCATGGAAATCAATGGCCTGCTTTGCAAGGTCATATTTGACCAAAACCCCACCAACGAGTTTTACGTGGAGGAAAGTTTTCCCCTGGATTGGATGTACAACTACGAGACCCCGTTCGGGATCATCATGAAAATCAACCGGCAACCGGTTTATGAACTGAACGACGACGTCTTCAAGCGGGACCACCTTTTTTGGTCCACCTATTCGGAACGTTTGTGCGGCAATTGGATCAACTATGACACTTCCGTGAAACAGATTGCCGATTTTGTGGATCAGGTGTACATCAAGCACAATTACACGGGTTACACGGGCAATCCGGCATTTTTGAGGGATGAGGACGCCCAGAAGGCATTTTCCAAGCTCCGGAGTTCACAGGCCGGAATGTATGCCTGGAGATGCGCGCCCACCTGCCCTCCAGAATACCGCCAGAAAACCCCGGCCAGCCAGGAAGCTTTGCGACGGGAGGCGGATTTCGCATTCAAACAGGCCTTTGCCTTTTGTCCCTACAGCCCGGAGGCGGTCTATCGTTATATAAACTTCCTACTGCAATACGGCAGGCTGGACGATGCTTTGATTGTGGCGCAGACCTGCCAGAAGCTGGACCCCTTTAACGACCAGATAGCCGGGACGGTGGAGCAGTTGAAGAATTATAAATCCCAAAACACCGAAAGGACCCAGGCCATTGCCCAATTAGGTTCCATGGAAGACACGGCACGCACCAACCCGGACAACATCTCCAACCTGATACGGCTCGGCGGAACCTACCTGGCCATGCAAAACACCAATCAAGGTTTCCATTTCCTTGACGAGGCCCTTAAATCCCCGGCCATCAGTTATCAGGACGCCACGGCGGTGGCTCAATATTTTGAGCAAATGGGAAACATAACTGGTTTTCAAGGCGCAATGGAGCGGCTGGTTGAAATCGCCCCCACCGAGCCGGACCCGCCTTTCCACCTGGCCGAGGTCATGGCCGTGACCGGCCATCCTGACCAAGCTCTGGCGTATTTGAGGCAGGCAGTGGCCCTAAGCCGCAAAAAAAGTCCCGCCGGCAACCTGGCCAGCCAGGCAGCCATGGACCCCAATCTGGCCCCGCTGCGAAACCTGCCTGAATTCCAAAAAATCATTTCAGGCAATTAAGCCCCAACACCCTGCCGGAGAGGACGGGACTGAACATCGGCAGTGAGCGGTGGAACCCGCCCCTGCCACATTCACCCTGCGCCGGTTGGCAGCCTTGCTGACTTGAAATAACCCAACCAACCGTTGCCGAAACCGGGGCCATTTGCTATTTTGACTGGCTGAATATTTTATTAAATCCATGAGCAAGCGAGAAGCAGAGTCGAATCCTTCGGAAAAAGACGCAGCGCAGAATCCTCCCATCCCATCGGATGGCAAGGGGCATGAAAACATTGAAGAGTTGAAAGCGCGGGCCTCCAAAGCCGATGAGCACTGGGAACGGCTGCTGCGGACCACTGCGGATTTTGACAATTTCAAAAAACGCGCCGCGCGGGAGAAAACCGAGGCCATTCAGTTTGCCAATGCCGCGCTGATGCAGAAATTGCTTCCGGTGCTGGACAATTTTGAGATGGCACTGCAGGCGGCGGAATCCGTCCAGGACGAAAAGCTGGCCCCGGTGAAATCCGGTGTTTTGATGATCCAGCAACAACTCCGCGGGGCGCTTGCGGAAAGCGGGCTGGAAGAAGTGAATGCCGCAGGCAAGCCCTTTGATCCAGCCTTGCATGAGGCCGTTTCACAGCAGGAATCCCAGGAAATCCAGGAAGGCCACGTCCTCCAGCAATTGCGCAAGGGCTATCGCCTCAAGGAACGGCTGCTGCGGCCTGCTTCCGTGGTGGTGGCAAAGGCCGCATCAACTTCCGCCAAGGACTCTCAAGCCGCCTGACGCGCCCCAGTCTAACCGCACTCACCCGCTTCAAAAATGGCCAAGCGTGATTATTACGAGATACTGGAAGTAGATCGCCAGGTGGATTTGGAAACACTCAAAAAATCCTACCGCCGCCTGGCCATTAAATATCATCCAGATAAAAACCCCGGCGACAAGGCATCCGAGGAAAAATTCAAGGAACTCAGCGAGGCTTACGAGGTGCTTGGAAACCCTGAAAAGCGGGCAGCCTACGATCAGTTTGGCCATGCGGCATTTGATCCACGCGCCAGAGCCCGTGGCGGCGGCGGCGGGTTTCATGACCCCGTTGACATCTTCCGTGAAGTGTTTGGCGGCGGGTCGGGCGGAAGCATTTTTGAAAGCATGTTCGGGGGACAATCGGCTGATCCAACCCAGCCTCAACGCGGGGAGGATCTGCGTTATGATTTGGAAATCACCCTCGAAGAGGCGGCGCTGGGTTGTGAAAAGGAAATTTCAGTCACCAAGGCAGACACTTGCGATGCCTGCCGGGGTTCGGGGGCGGAAACAGGGTCAAAATTGCGGTCCTGCGCCACCTGCGGCGGCAGGGGCCAGGTTCTGACATCGCGCGGCATTTTCAGCTTTGCACAAACCTGTCCTCATTGCAAAGGCGCGGGCCGCATCCTGGAAAAACCCTGCAAAACCTGCCGGGGCGAGGGCAAACAAAACCGCACCTCCAAAATCCGCCTGAAAATTCCCGCAGGCGTGGAGGCGGGTTCCCGGCTGAGGTCCCAGGGCAACGGGGAAGCTGGATTCCGGGGTGGCCCTTCAGGCGATCTTTACGTGGTGATTTTTGTCAAAAGCCACGAGATATTCAAGCGCGACGGGGATGATTTAATTTGCGATGTCCCTGTTTCTTTTGTTCAAGCAGCGCTGGGTGACGAAGTGGAGGTTCCCACGCTCGAGGGGCGGGCCACCATAAAAATCCCTGCCGGCACGCAGCCGGGAACCATTTTCCGGGTGAAAGGCAAAGGGGTGAAGAATCTGCATGGCTACAGTCATGGAGACTTGCATGTGCGAGTGCAGGTGGAAGTGCCAGCGCACCTCAACGCGGAACAAAAAGCCAAGCTCATGGAATTCGCCTCCCTTTGCGATGGAAAGGAAGGCCCCATCACCCAGGGCTTTTTCCAAAAAGCCAGGCAATTTTTCCGCTGACAATGGTTTGGGGAAAAGCCTGCTCCAATCACACTGGCCACCATGCACCGCTTTTTCCTGCCAGCCCCTGCTCCAGACGCAGCCAGCCTGACCCTGACCGGAAGCGAAGCTCATCATGCGCTGAAAGTGCTGCGGGCAAAGATTGGTGAATCCGTGGTGGTTCTGGATGGCCATGGTCACACTTTTAATTGCCTAATCGAAAGCATAGGCCCCCATTCGCTGGGTTTAAAAGTAACGGGCCGGCTGTTTACCCAGCCGCCCCCCTGCCCCGTCACCCTTTGGGTGGCCGTGCCCAAGGCCAAAGGCATGGACGGCATCATTCAAAAATCGGTGGAACTGGGTGTGGCTCGTGTGGTGCCACTCCTGACCCAGCGTGTGGTAGCGCAATTCACCACGGAAGAAGCGCTTCAAAAACGGGAAAAATGGCATCAGGCGGCCTGCGAAGCGCTCAAGCAGTGCGGCGGGGCCTGGCTGCCCATGATTGATGCGCCCACACCCATTACCAGGATTCTTTCCCAACCCCTCGATGTTGAACTTTCGCTGGTGGGTGCCCTGACGCCCCCACGTTTTCATCCGGCTGAATGTTTCTCCGCGTTCAAGGCCTCTCACGGGCGCAAACCCCGTGGCGTTGGCCTCTGGATTGGACCGGAAGGCGATTTCACACCGGATGAACTCCGGGCCATCTGCCAGTGCGGAGTGAAGTCCATTAGCATGGGTGAGCGGGTTTTGAGGGTGGAAACAGCCGTTATCTGCGGTCTTTCCATTTTGAGCCACGAACTGAGCGCGCCTACTTGGTGATTCCCCGCTCACTGCTTCGAACAAAATCGAGCAGATGCTTGATTTCCGGCAGCAAGGCAACCTCCTGCTCGATCCGCTGGATCGCATTGGGTATGGAGAGGCCGGACCTGAAAAGAATTTTGTAGGATTGCTTGAGGGCAAGCTGCGCCTCCTCGGAAACCCCGTGACGCTCCAAGCCCACCTTGTTGATGGTGCGGGTCTCGCTTGGATTGCCATCCACAATCATGTAGGGCGCCACATCCTGGGTCACCTTCGAGCAACCGCCAATCATGGAAAGCCTGCCAACACGGCAGAACTGGTGGACAGCCGAGACACTCATCACCGCATGGTCATCCACCTGGACATGGCCGGCCAGCATGGTGCAGTTGGACATGATGATGTGGCTGCCCAGGATGCAATCATGCGCCACATGGCTGTACGCAAGAAAATGGTTGTGGTTGCCAATCCGGGTCTCCTGGCCGTCACCCGTGGCGGCATTCACGGTCACAAATTCACGAAAGGTGTTGTGATCCCCTATCTCCGTCCGGGTGACCCCGCCCTTCCATTTTAAATCCTGGGACTTTTGGCCGATGCTGGCAAAGGGAAAAATTTCATTGTTTGAGCCCAGGCGGGTGTGCCCATCCAGGACCACATGGGAATGGAGGTGACAACCGTTCCCCAAAACCACGTTTTCGCCAACGATGCAGTAGGGTCCTATCCGGCAATCTGCGCCAATCTGCGCCCCGGGATGAATAATGGCAGTGGGATGAATCATTGGCCGCGCAGCATGAAAGTGACCTCGGATTCACTCACAATTTCATCCTTCACCTTGCAAATCCCCCGCGCCTTGCCAATCTTTCCGCGTGATTTGATCAATTCCACTTCAATCACCAGCACATCGCCCGGGAAAACAGGTTTGCGCCATTTGACCTTGTCGGCAGCCATGAAGTAAGCCAGTTGCCCCAAGTTTTCAGCCCGGCGCAGCATGAGAATGCCCGCCACCTGGGCCACAGCCTCCAGTTGCAAAACCCCGGGCATGATGGGATGATTCGGAAAATGCCCCTGAAAGTACGGCTCATTGATGGTTACGTTCTTAAAGGCGGTGATGATGTTGCCTTCCATCTTCAACACTCCATCCACCATCAGAAATGGATAGCGATGCGGCAGAACTTTCATGACCTGCTCCACATCCAGCGATCCCCCGCCCTCCAGCTTCTCCAGAAAATCATCCCGCTCCGAAGTTGCAGCCGGTGACTTGGCCGGTTCGGGCCGTGCCTCCGGCGGGGGACCAAACGCCTGGGCCGCGCGCAGGGGCTTGTTCATTTGGGCCACTATCAGGCGGGCAAACTCGCAATTGGCAGCATGGCTGGGCCGCACCGCCGTGACATGGCCGCGGATGGCGCGGCCAACCAGTGAAAGATCCCCGACAATATCAAGTATCTTGTGCCGCACAAACTCCTCAGGGTAGCGCAGGGGTTCCGTGGTCAGCACCGCATCGTCACGGATGACGATTGCGTTTTCCAAGCTGCCTCCCTTGATCAGCCCATTTTTGATCAAATACTCGATCTCCTCAAAAAAACAAAACGTGCGGGCATGGCACAATTCCTTTTCCCAGGTCTTGGAATTGACTTCAACGCTGAAAAATTGGGTGAACCGCCCATTTTTTCCCGCGCTGGTGCAGGTGACCCTGAAGGATTCGCCGGGGAAAAGGGTCATGACGGTCTCACCCATTTTTAATTCAATGGGTTCAACAGGGGTCCAGACCTCCCGCTGTTCGGTTTGAGAGACCACTCCAGCCGACTGAATGAGACGCGTGAACTCCCTGGAACTGCCGTCAGCAATGGGTGGCTCGTTGGCATCCAGTTCCACCAGGGCATTATCAACCCCCAAACCGGCCAAGGCGGCCAAAACGTGCTCCACGGTATGGATTTTAACGCTGCCCTTGACGAGGGTCGTTGAACGACTCGTCTCGCCGACAAATTCCACCCGGGCTTCGATCTCGGGTTTGCCTTCCAGGTCAGTGCGGCGAAACCGGATCCCATGGTTGGCCGGCGCGGGCAGGATGGACATGCTGACCCTGCCGCCACTATGCAGGCCCACCCCGGAAAAAGTGATGGAACGGTTTAGAGTTTGCTGGTTAAGCACAGCAAATTACACCCAATTCCCGGCCTGTTGGCAAGAATGCACTCGCTTCAATTTCGCCCCCTCCTTTGCTTCCCAAACCGCCATTGCGTGATGCAGCCGGCCCTGGCCAGGCGCCTTGCCGAGGCTTGATCCACCTTCCCAGGGTCTTTTGTTTTGGGTCTCATTTTGCG
>DAIDJC010000093.1 GCA_027451565.1 Limisphaerales bacterium
TTTTGGCTGAACGAAAAATTTCCGCGTGGATTCAGGACCGTGTCGGCCCCAACCGCACCGCTCCGCCCTTCATCAAGTACGTCCCCGTGCTGGGCACACTCCTCACCCGGTGGGGCATTTTTCAGCCTGCCGCTGACGGTCTCAAATTCATGCTCAAGGAGGATTTCACCCCGGCAGGCGTCCGCAAAATTTATTTCTGGCTTGCCCCGGCGGTGTCAGTCATTCCCTCGATCCTGGTGGTTGCGGTTCTTCCTTTCGGGTCCTACCTGGGCCATCAGAAAATGGTCATCGCCGACCTGAACGTGGGCATTCTTTACACGTTCGGAATCGTCTCGCTGGGGGTTTATGGGATTGTTCTGGCAGGCTATGCCGCCAATTCAAAATATCCCATGTTTGGGGGCATCCGATCCAGCGCGCAGATGATTTCCTATGAAATTTCCATGGGCATGAGTGTCATCCCTGTTTTTCTGATCGCAGGGAGTTTGAACCTCACGCAGATCATCAACTGGCAGGCACAGCATGGCTGGCTATTCTTTTATGCCCCATTATCGTTGATCATTTTCCTGGTGGCCAGTTTTGCCGAGACCAACCGCACTCCCTTTGACCTGCCCGAGGCTGAGACTGAATTGGTGGGTGGCTACCACACCGAGTACAGCTCCATGAAGTTCGCCCTGTTTTTTCTTGCCGAATATTCCAACATGACCGCCTCGGCGGGAATGATGGTGACCCTGTTTTTTGGGGGTTGGTCGCTGCCAGTCTTCGGCCTGGATCATCCGGCCACAACCCTTGTTGCGGGGATTGCCCACATCCTTATCTTCCTGGTGAAGGTTTGCATCCTGATGACCTTGTTCATCTGGGTCCGGTGGATGTTCCCGCGTTTTCGTTACGATCAATTGATGGATTTGGGTTGGAGAACATTCATCCCGCTCGCATTGGTCAATATTTTGATTACCGCGTTGTTTTTGTGGATAAGGAGTTGATATGGCAATAATTGTGGATCGAAAATCTTTGGGTTTCTGGGAGAAGCTTTACCTGCCAGCCGTTTTGGGTGGCCTGAAGGTGACCATGCGCCACGCTTGGCGGTCACTCTTCAAGGGCGGTCAGGTAACCATGGAATACCCCGAACAGCGATGGACCCTTCCCGATGGGTACCGGGGCGCCCCATATCTTGTCCGTGACCAGGAAGGCAGCACCAAGTGCGTGTCCTGCCAGTTGTGCGAGTTCGTTTGTCCACCCAAGGCCATTAAAATAACGCCACCCGGTCCGAACGGTCCAATTGCTGACCGGAAAAACGCGGAAAAGATGCCCGAGGAGTTTGAAATCAACATGCTTCGTTGCATTTACTGCGGTCTTTGCCAGGAAGTTTGCCCGGAGGAAGCCATTTTCCTCCAGAAGGATTACTCCCTGACCGGCCTTAGCCGCGGGGAATTGATTTATAACAAGGAAAAGCTTCTCGCGCTCGGTGGAACGGTGGGCGGCATTCAGAAATGGAAACACAAACTCGAGGAAGCAAAAACCCAGGAACAATTCCCGGTGAACGTTTGACCTGACATGGAATCGCTTAATTCATTATTGGATGGTACGGTGGTCTCGACCTGCCTTTTTTATTTGTTCGCCACTTTCACCCTCGTTTGTGCAGCCCTTGTGGTGGCCAACCCGTTCAGCCGCAACCCTGTCACGAGCGCCATGTTTCTGGTCCTTGCCATCATCAGCATGGCCGGTCTTTTCCTGCTGCTGCATGCGTTCTTCCTGGCTGCGGTCCAAATTCTCGTTTACGCGGGAGCCGTGATCGTCCTTTTCCTTTTCGTCATCATGCTTCTGGAAATCAAGGAGGAGTTGCGCAGAAGAATCAACTTGTTTGGCCTTTTCGCGGGGATTCTTTCAGTGGGCTTGATTGTGCGTCTTTTCCTTGCCTGCCTGCACCAGTCGCCCGTCACGTCCGCCGCCAACCCTTCGATTGAGGGTGATACCGCCTCTTTGGGCAAGTTACTATTTACCCAGTTTGTCCTTCCTTTTGAGTTGGTCTCGGTCCTTCTGCTGGTTGCCATGGTGGGTGTCATTTACCTAAGCTCCAAGGATTCCAAATCCAGGATTTCAGCCTCCTCCTCAGGGACGGAACCCGGCGTGGGCAAGGAATCGTCTGCGGTTTCACAGTCCCCAAATACCTCCACAGCGGCATCCACCCAAACCAAACATTGATTTTATGAACGTTGGACTTGAACAGTTTCTCACCGTCAGTTTCCTTCTTTTTGCCCTTGGCCTGCTGGGGGTGATCATGCGGCGCAATCTGCTGGTCATTTACATGTCCCTGGAGCTGATGTTGAACGCAGCCAATTTGGCGCTGGTTTCCTTTTCGCGCTTCAACAACAAGTTGGACGGCCAGGTTGTCGTCTTTTTCATCATCACAGTGGCTGCCGCCGAGGTTGCCGTGGGTCTTGCCTTGATTGTCGCCCTCTTTCGCAAACGCCCAACCGCTCATGTGGAGGATCTGGCCACCCTCAAACTCTGAATTTGCCCTCAATGAAAGACCAAATTTTCCCCTGGATCATCCTGTTTCTGCCGCTGGCGGCAGCCGCCTTTATTGCCCTATTTACACTTGGCAATAAAACGGTGAGCAGCCTGATATCCATCGGCGCAGTTTCAGTGGGTTTCCTGCTCACGGTCCTGTTTATTTTCGCCAACGGTTTTCACCCCGCCACAACGGATGTTTTTGTGCCGTGGCTGCATATTGGCGCCTTGAATGTGGATATCGGCCTGCGTCTGGACCCTCTCAGCCTCATGATGTTGCTTATTGTCACCGGGGTGGGGGGCGCCATCCATATTTACTCCTATGGATACATGCATGAGGACAAGGGAATGTCCCGGTTTTTTGCGTTTCTCAGTTTGTTCACCTTTTCGATGCTTGGAATTGTGCTGGCGGACAATTTTCTGCAAATGTTCATTTTTTGGGAATTGGTCGGTGTATCCAGTTACCTGTTGATTGGGTTCTGGTTTGAAAAACCCAGCGCCGGGGATGCCGCCAAAAAGGCTTTCATCGTCAATCGCCTTGGCGATTTCGGCTTTCTCCTGGGAATCCTGCTGGTGTGGGGCTTGTTGGGTTCTTTGAATTTTTCAACTTTGGAATCCGTTCTCAGCCAGAATCCCGCCCTTCTGGGTGGCATGGCCACGGCAGCCGGTTTGCTGATCTTTTGCGGCGCAGTGGGTAAATCCGCCCAGTTTCCGCTGCATGTCTGGCTGGCTGATGCCATGGAGGGTCCCACGCCTGTTTCCGCGTTGATCCACGCCGCCACAATGGTGGCGGCTGGCGTTTACATGCTTTGCCGCGTGTATTTTCTTCTTAATGCCGATGCCCTTCATTGGATTGCGCTGATCGGAGGTTTCACCGCCTTGCTGGCCGCCTTGATCGCGGTGCAACAAAATGATATCAAGCGAATCCTTGCCTATTCCACGCTGTCCCAATTGGGATACATGGTCATGGCGGTGGGTTTGGCGGGTCGCACACCGGCCATGTTTCATCTCACCACGCATGCCTTTTTCAAGGCCCTGCTGTTTTTGGGTTCAGGGTCCGTCATTCACGCCCTGCATGAGGAGCAGGACATTTGGAAAATGGGAGCCTTGAAAAATAAAATGCCCATCACCTTTTGGACTTTTTTAATTGGCACGCTGGCCCTGAGCGGTGTGCCTCCTTTCAGCGGGTTTTACTCCAAGGACTCCATCCTGGGACAGGCGTTGGACCAGCACCATTACGGGCTGTATGTTCTTGGCGCAGGGGTGGCGGGCTTGACTGCGTTTTACATGTTCCGCCTGTTTTTTGTCGCATTCCTGGGACAACCCCGCACCGATGCGGCGCGTCATGCCCATGAATCCCCTGCGGTCATGACCTGGCCTCTGCTTGTTCTGGCGGTCTTTGCGGTGGTGGGTGGGGTGATTGGCATTAATGACATTTACAATTCCCAGTTCAACCCGGATCTGGCCGCGCTTTCATTTGGCCAACGCCTCATGGAACCCTTCTCCCAGTCACCCATTGGCGCGTTTATCGGCTTGGGCGCAGTGTTGGCGGGCCTTTTTGCCGCCTTTCACTTCTACCGTAATGCCGCATCCGATCCTTTGCCCGCCCGGTTGGGCCCGCTGGCTTCCGCCATGAAAAACCGTTTTTACTTTGATGAGATTTACGAGGCCACTTTTGTTCGTCTTCACGATTTTATTGCCGGAATTTGTGGTGTTGTGGATCGCTGGCTGCTTGAGGGATTTGTCATCGGCGCCTTGCGTGGCGGAACATCCCTTTCTGGACGGGGCCTGCGTTTTCTCCAGACCGGCAACCTGCAGACCTATGCCTTCCTGCTTGTCTTGGGTGTGGTTGTGCTTCTCTATTTTGTCATCAGCAAATGAATAACATCTCCATCCTCACTTATATCGCAGGCATTCCCATTTTTACGGCGCTTTTTCTGCTCATCGTGCCGTCCAATTATCGGGTCATTTTCAGGGCCGTTTCCGTCCTGGCCGCTTTTGTTTCCATGATCCTTGCCGTGGGCATGTTCTGCCACTTCAACCAGGCACAGGTGGATTCAGAGGGTTTCCGTTTTGTCCAGGATGTTCCGTGGGTGAACTCCCTGGGAATCAGTTACCACGTGGGAGTGGATGGCATCAACGTGGGTTTGATTCTCATGGGCGCCATCGTGGCGTTTGCCGCCACCTTGTGCTCCTGGGAGATTAAGAACCGGGAGAAGGAGTTCTATATTCTTTTGCTGCTCATGTCCGGGGGCATCCTTGGAGCCTTTGCATCCCTGGATTTGTTTTTCTTTTATTTTCTGCACGAACTTGCCTTGGTTCCCACTTTCATCATGATCGGAGTGTGGGGCAGGGGGGATCGTAAAAATTATGCCACGTTTCAGATCACCCTTTACCTGAGCATCGGCGCGCTTATTGCATTGCTCGGTTTGATTGCCCTTTACCTGCAATCCGGGGCGAACACCTTTGACATTCCCAAGCTGATTGATGTCATCAAGGCCAACCCCCTCCCGGTGAATGTCCAGAATTTCATTTTCCCATTCCTTCTTTTTGGGTTTGGCATCCTGGTTTCCCTCTGGCCTTTTCATTCATGGGCACCCCTCGGCTATGGTGTGGCGCCGGCCCCCACCGCCATGCTTCATTCCGGGGTCCTCAAAAAATTCGGCCTTTACGGCCTGATTCGCCTTGCTGTTCCGCTCCTGCCTCAGGCCATGCATCATTGGATGATGGCCATTGCCTGGCTTGCCATTGGCAATATTCTCTATAATGGTTGGGTGGCCATGCGCCAGCGCGACCTTAACCTTCTCATTGGGAATTCCAGTGTGGCTCACATGGGTTTCATCTTCCTCGGCATTGCCAGTCTCAATCTTATTGGCCTTTCCGGTGCTGTTCTGATCATGGTGGCGCACGGTTTCCTGGCCGCGCTCAGTTTTGCCCTCAGTGGCTTTATCTACCAAAAAACCGGTACGTTGGAAATCAGCGAGCTTGGGGGCCTCTGTCGGAAACTGCCTTTCGTTGGAACCTTGCTGCTCATGGCCGCCATGGCAGGGTGCGGCCTGCCCGGGTTCGCCAATTTCGTCGGAGAAGTCACCGTCTTTTTCGGTGTCTGGTCCGTGCCCGCCCTCCATTTCATCGTCACCCTGGCCCTATGGGGTGGATTGATCATTGGCGCGGTTTACATGACCCGCGCCATCCGCAATGTCCTTCACGGACCATTGCCTACGGAGTTTGCTCAAATTTCCGGGTCCACAAGTCTTTGGCGCAAAATTCCTTATGCCCTGCTCCTTGCCAGCCTCCTGCTATTTGGCTGTGTCCCAAGTTTGCTCACGGATAAAATCAACCCGGATGCCGCCAGGCTGACCGCCAGCGCACAAACCCGGAAAGCAGGCCCCACACTCATGGCCATGTCTCAGGCTGCCCCTTTAAAATCCCCACTTGGAAATTGATGAACTCTTCTTCTATCACATTGGAAATTTGGGTTATTGCCCTTGGCATGGTGCTGATGCTGGCGGACTTTTTTGTCGCCCCGGACCGCAAGCGTTACCTGGCTTATGCGGGTATCGTGGCCTTGACCGGCCTGCTTCTGGTCAGCTTCAGCGGCGACGGCGTGTGCTCCATTTTTGGCGTTTCTTTTAGTGGATCCTTTGTCGAGGACCCGATGGCCCTGTTTTTCAAGAGGTTGTTCATCGGTTCAGCCATTCTGGTGTTGTTTATGGCGGCGGAGTTCTCGGATCGTTTCGCCTCAGGGTTGAATGAGTATTACTCCCTGGTGGTTTTTGCCCTCGCTGGCATGTTGTTTGCCGCCTCCGCCAATGATTTCGTCATGCTGTTTGTTTCCATCGAGCTGATCACCATCACCTTTTATGTGTTGACCAGTTTCCAAAAAAACCGCCTGGCCTCGCTTGAAGCTGCCGTCAAATACCTCATTCTCGGGGCGCTGGCTTCCGCCTTCATGGTGTTTGGCATTGCCCTCATCTGGGGCACGTCAGGTGAACTGAATTTCAACAGCTTGGCCCAGGTATCCGGCCAGTTCGTCAATAACAAGCTTTTCCTGGCGGGTTCCCTTTTTGTTCTGGTTGGGCTTGGTTTCAAAATCGCCGCCTTCCCGTTCCAGGTATGGGCTCCAGATGTTTACCAGGGCGCCCCCACGCCCACCACAGCTTTCCTGGCCATTGGTTCCAAGGCAGCCGGTTTCGTCCTGCTGTTGCGTGTTCTTTTTGTGGCCATCCCAGCCGTCACCCATCATTGGGTGCATCTTCTCATGGCGCTGTCTGCCATCACCATTCTCTATGGCAATCTCTGCGCCATGCCCCAACGCAACTTGAAACGCATGCTGGGTTATTCAAGCATTGCCCACGCTGGCTACCTGCTTCTGGGCGTTGCCGCCCTGAATGCTTCCGGTCAGGCCGCAGTCATGTATTATCTCTCCGGCTATCTCTTTACCGTCACTGCTGCCTTCTTTGTCATCGCCCTGGTCCTCAGGCATGTTCCCGATGAAAATATTTCCGGGTTGGCGGGCTTGAACCATCGCTCCCCGCTTCTGGCCGCGACCATGACTATTTCAATGGTTTCACTCGCAGGCATCCCGCCACTGGCTGGTTTCTTTGGGAAATTTCTCCTGCTAAAAGCCATTATTGAGCAGGGTCCGGCCCATCATGGTTACTATTTGCTGGCCTTCATCGCACTGCTCGGGGTCATTATTTCCATTTCTTATTATTTCAATGTCATCCGGGCCATTTATTGGAGCAGGGACCCGGCGGATTTGTCACCCATCACCGTCTCAGGTCCCGCAAAGTTCTCCATCGCCATTTGTGTGGCCGGCATTTTCTGGCTTGGCCTGTTTCCCGAATCGGTGCTGAATTTTGCCATGTCAGCGGCTTCCGCCATTAAATAGCCCCGGCCGTAACCCCGGCCGTTCCACGTTCTTGGGGTAACGCCAAACCACCCTGGATAATAATCCAGGCCCAAACAGGATCGAGTTCTCCCGAACATGACAATCTGTGGGGGGGTTGAACCTGGTTTATGCCCGGCGTTGGTTCCTCATTTTCCCGCAAGGCAGATCTTTTCAACAGCTTGAGCCATTCCTGATGTTGAAAGGGGCAAGTCAGTGTTTGGAATCATCCTGTCATCACTCGAGAGCGGTGCGCGTTCAGTTGGAACGGTATTGGATGAAAAGTGATGCGCTTCATGATTTTGGAATTTCCGAGGGAGACCGGATTGGTTAGAATAGCAGGCGTGTTGTTTGGAAAGGTAACGATCATTGGATTGGGGTTGCTGGGCGGATCCATCGCCCTAGGCCTGCGCCGTTTTGGGCTGGCGGGCGAAGTGGCCGGATATGTTCGGGACCAGGACGGCGTGAAAAGCTGCGAACGATTTGGGCTGGCGGATTACGCCACTGTGGATTTGCTGGCGGCGGTGAGCCGGGCGGATTTGGTGATACTGGCCACGCCCGTCTTGTCCATGGCGGGGTTGGCGGGGAAAATGGCGCCCGCCTTGAAGCCCGGAGCGCTGGTCACAGACGTGGGGAGCGTGAAAAAACCAGTTCTGAGCAAGGTGGGCCCCATTGTGCAATCTTCAGGGGGATTTTTCGTGGGCAGCCATCCCATGGCAGGCAGCGAAAAGACGGGACCTTCCGCCGCGCGTTCGGATTTGTTGTCCGGAGCGGTGTGCGTGGTGACTCCGTCCTACCGCACGCCGCGCAGGGTATTGAATGCTGTGCGGGGTTTGTGGGAGGGATTGGGCTGCCGTGTGGTGGAGATGGAGGCAGGGCGACATGATGCCGTGGTGGCTCGAACCAGCCATTTGCCGCATGTGGCGGCGTCTGCCCTGGCCGGGCTTGTACTTGGCCGGGAGCGCCGGAATTCCCATGAACGGGGCCGGTTGTGCGCCACAGGATTCCGGGACACGACACGTGTGGCATCCGGTTCGCCTGAGTTATGGCGTGATATTTTATTGGCCAATAATGCCGAGGTGGATCGAGCCTTGGGTGAATACGTGGCCGAACTGGAACGGTTTAGAAAGCTGGTTCGCGCGGCAAACGGGGCCAAGCTGGAAAAACAGTTGCTCCTTGCGCGAAACCAAAGGGATGCGTGGCTTGAAGATACGCGATTGGCGCTTGATGCGGCGCGACTTGGTAAAAAACGGCGCAGGGCGGCGCTGGTTCAGGGAACCGTCCAAATGCCGGGCAGCGTCCGGCGCGGTCGTGCCAAAGGCGCAGCCGGGAGTCCAAAGCCATGAGTTTGCCGGGGCTTATCGAAATTGTGCCGCCCCCAGGCGGGTGCGAGGCGCGGGTGAGGGTGCCGGGTTCCAAAAGCATCACCAATCGCGCCTTGATGTTGGCGGCGCTGGCACGGGGCCCGGTGACCCTTTTGGGAGCCTTGTGGAGTGAGGACACCCAAGTGATGAGCGAGGCTCTAAAGGTGCTTGGTTTTCAAGTGCGCGTGGAGGACGATCCTGGTGAGACCTGCAACCGAATCATCCATGTGCATGGTTGTGGAGGCGGCATTCCCAATGGAGGAACGGTGGCGAATCCGCTGGAATTGAAAGTGGGAAACGCAGGCACGGCAGCCCGGTTTTTATCGGCACTGGTTTGCCTGGGGCAGGGGGCGTACCGCTTGGTTGGGGTGCCCCGCATGCATGAGCGGCCACAGGGCGGACTGTTTGAGGCGCTGCGACAGCTTGGTTATGAGGTGAAGGCAGACCGGGGAGGTGAATGTTTGCCGGTGATGATCCTTGGAAAAGGCTTGAACGGCGCGCACGGCGCGGTTTGTCGCGTGGACATACGCCAAAGCTCCCAGTTCGCATCCGCCTTGTTGATGGCAGGTAAAGCGGGTGGTTGGAACGTGACGGTGCAAGGTGAGGATGCGGAGGAATCCCCTTACGTGGCCATGACCACCCGCATGATGAAGGTTTTTCCATGGGATGGCGGGGTGTTTGAAGTGGAGCCGGATGCGAGCAGCGGAAGTTATTTTTGGGGGGCCCGCTGGCTTTTAAACCGGGGATCATCGGGCGGTGGCATCACGGTGGAAGGCTGGCCCGTGAGCGGTTGGCAGATGGATGCGGCATTTCCACAGGTGGGTTTGTGCCTGGAGAATGGCAATCGTGCGTGCATGCCACGGCAACTATCCCGGGTGAAAGATTTGGGGGACAGCATCATGACGGCGATAGTCCTGGCTCCGTACAATAGTGAAGAGGTGGTTTTTCAGGACCTGGGCCGGTTGCGCCTTCAGGAATGTGAGCGGGTGAAGGCCTTGAAAACAGAGTTGTCCCGTTGTGGCGCACGAGTGGAGGAGGTGGGGGACACCTTAAAGGTTAGGCCTGCCAAGGCAGGGGAATTGCACGGCGCCGAGGTGGAGACGTACGGTGACCACCGGATGGCCATGTGTTTTGCCCTGTTCGGACTGGGAACACCAGGGATACGCATCAGGAATCCGGCTTGTGTGAACAAGACATTTCCCAATTTTTTCCAAAAACTCGCCGCACCCGCGCCCGGAGGGCTCGGGGTGGGACTCTTGGACGAGAAAGGACAGCAACCCGAATTCAAGGATTTGTTTGCAGGTTGACAAGGTTTGCAAAAGCATTCCAGGCGCTTTCCTGAAGCGGGGGGATTTCCTGGGATGGAAAAACGTAAAATCAAAAAGAGAAGGAAGATTGATGAGTGTGGTGATAGCCATAGACGGCACGAGCGCAAGCGGGAAGAGCACTAATTCCAAGCTGGTGGCGCGAGCGTTGGGATACGTGTATGTGGACACAGGAGCCATGTACCGGACATTGGCGTGGTATTGCCTTGAGAAAAAGGTGGACGTGGCCAATGACAAGGATGTGGCCCTGGCCTGCCGAACCTGGAAAACCAAGCTGGTATGCGTAAGCGCGGATGGCTTGTCCTCGGTGCGGTTGTTGGTGGATGATTATTACCCGGAAAAAGAAATCCGGACACCTGCCACGGCAGGGGCGGTGGCCCAGGTGGCGGCGGTTCCCAAGGTGCGCGAATGGATGAAACGAACCCAGCGGGATTGCGTCCGGTTTGGAAACCTCGTGATGGAGGGGCGCGACATTGGAACCAATGTTTTCCCTGAAACCGATTACAAATTTTACCTGGATGCAAAATTGGAGGAACGCTCGGCCCGCCGGGCCGCCGATGGGGTTCAGGAAAATCTGGCGGCGCGGGACCAGCGGGACAGCCAGCGGGCCACTGCGCCGCTGATGATCGCATTGGGCGCAACCGTCATTGACAATTCCAGGATGACCTCTGTGGAAACCAGCGCGCGATTGATCCAGGAGATAAAGCAGCGCATGAAGGCGGTCGGGGTTCCAAAAGCCTCATGAAACTTCTCTACCGCTTGGGATGGCTGGGATTCCGGCTGATGTTTTCAGTTTATTTCCGCTGGAATGTTTACAATCCCGGTCGGGTGCCGATGAATGGCGGCGTGATCCTGGCTGGAAACCATGCCAGTTTTCTAGACCCGCCGCTGGTCGGGGCAGGCTTGACCCGGCATGTGCATTATATGGCCAGGGCGAGTTTGTTTTCAAACCCC
>DAIDJC010000094.1 GCA_027451565.1 Limisphaerales bacterium
CCTTGGCGTTGTTCCGACCCACGCCGAGGGTCCCCTGCACCCGACCGGCCGCCCCCTTCGACAGCCGCCACCACAGCCAGCCGACGACGAGGAAAGGGCGCGTGCCGGAAAAAATCGTGGCTTTGCGGGCAGTGAACCACATGCGTCTTGTTTTTGCCAAGAAGAGTGGCGTCACCCGGGGCCAGGTAATTCACGTGGACCGCCAGGACATTTTCACCCAGCAACTTATTGCGTGCCAAATGGGCCACGGGCGATCCCAATCCGCAATCGGCATTGTCTCTTCCATTGCGGGAGAGCCATTGAAACATCCGCCCACGGGCATGCCGGAACATTTCAAATTCCTCGGCAGATTCCGCCACGTGGCAGGCAATCCGCAACGACCTTTTCCGCGCCAGGCGCATGGTTTGCTGCAGCAACTCAGGCCGGGTGGAGTAGGGGGCGTGCGGGGAAAGCATGGCTCGGTTGCGCCGGTGCCTGAGCCCATCAATTTTATCCATGGCCTCCGCCAATATCTCGCGCGGAGGCCTGCGTGAGAGAATACCCGTCATTTCCAAAAAAGAATACAACCGCAACGGGGTGGAATGCCACACCTCCGGCAAAAGGTCCGGCATGGATTCAATATCGGCGACGGTTGTGACTCCGGTTTCCTGTAGTTGTCTGGACCCATTCAACCAGGATCGGGCGTAGTCAGAATAGCTCCAGGAGGATTTTATCGAAGTGATGGTTCCGATCCAATCTAGGAATGTCCCCGGTGGCGACAATAGCCCCGCCATGTCGGTGTAGTCCAAGTGACAGTGTGCATTGATCAACCCGGGCAGGACCACGGAGTCGCCCAAATCCACGACCTTGGAGCGTGTCTTGGATTTGAGGTCTCGAAAAGAACAGACGCACCGGATGGTGTTTCCGGCTATGACCATGCCGCCATCCTCGATGGGCGGGGAGCTGACAGGCAGGAGGATCCTTGCCCGGATGATCATCAGGATTCGGTTTCCTGGCGGGTGCGCTTGATGCGCGAGCCGCCTTTATGTTTTTTAGCCTTCACCTTGCTGTGTCTCTTGCGAATCTGCTGTTCAATTTTTTTGACCACGCGCTCGATGGCGGCATAAAGGTCGCTCTCGCGATCTTCAGCAAATAAATCAGGCCCCCGCACTCCCAGGCGCAGCGAACAACTGAACTGTTTTTGCGGCACGCGCGAATTATCGTGTTCCAAAGTCACCCGGGCATCCACGGCCCAGCGGTCAAAATGTTCCAGTTTTTCCAGTTTGGCCAAAATGAAATCTTCTATAGCTTTGGTTAAGGTCACATTGTGCGTGGAGAGAATCAATTTCATGAGAAGAAGATGCTAGGGTAGGGCGATAAAATCCAGTTTTTGTTACGACAATTCAAAAAGCAGCGAGATTCATGCCAAAAACGCTTGCCCTTTGCCGCGCATTGAGTAAACTATGGGGACAATGGCATTTGGACTGCAACTCTCGCAAAGGCTGACGCAATCATTGGTGCTGGCACCCCAGCTGCAGCAATCCTTGGCACTGCTTCAGGCTCCCACTCTGGAACTTAAGGCCCTTGTGGAACAGGAATTACAGCAAAATCCTGTGCTGGAAGAGGTTGATGAACTTGAAAAGCCGTTGACCGAGGACGGTGAGCAGGTGGAGGCGCCTGATTTGGCGGAGCCGCCTGAGGATTTGGGCGAGGATTTGAGCGAACCCGGCCCCGTCAAGGAGGGCACTGAGCCGGTGGATGATTTTCAAGCTGAATTCGACAAATTGGTGCAGTTGGACCAGGATTGGCGCGATCATTTTGCCCAAGCCAATGCGCCGGTCCGGACTTCCACGGAAGAGGAGGAAAAAAGGCAGTTCATGTTTGATTCACTGACTGCCGAGACCTCTTTGTCGCAACATCTTCTGGAGCAGGTGCGCGACACCAGCTTGGATGAAGAGGGCAAAACGCTGGCGGAATTGATCATCGGCAATATTGACGATTATGGATACCTGACCCTGCCGGTGGAGGAACTGGCGGCCTCCGCTGCTGTTCCGGTGGAAAAAATTCAAGCGGTGCTGGCAGTGGTCCAGACCTTTGATCCGGCGGGCGTGGGGGCCCGGGATTTGAGGGAGTGCCTGATGTTGCAACTGGATCGGGCAGGGCAAAAAAATTCACTGGCCTACCGGATTATCCGGGATTTTATGGAGGCTTTGGGCAAGCGCCGGATTCCCGAAATCGCCCGAGGGACAGATCAGAGCGTGGAGGATGTGCAGGTCTGCCTGGAGTCCATCGCCCGCCTGGAGCCGCGCCCTGGGAGAGCTTTTCTATCCAGCGTCGAGCAATATGTCGCCCCGGAAGTTTTTGTTCATAAAACGGGTGAGGATTTCACCGTCACCACCAATGACGAACAAGTACCGCATTTGAGGATCAGCAATGTTTACAAGGACCTCATGGCACAGGGCGAAAACAACGCGGAGGTGAAAAACTATATTCGTGAAAAAATCCGGGCTGGCAAGTTTCTGATCAAAAGTTTGCATCAGAGACAGCAGACCATCGCCAATATTGGGCGTGAAATTGTGAAGCGCCAGAGGGATTTCATGGAAAAGGGGGTGGCGCATCTCAAGCCCATGACCATGGCGCAGGTGGCGGAGGTGGTGGGGGTTCATGAAACCACCGTCAGCCGGGCTGTTTCCGGCAAATATATCGAAACCCCGCAAGGTGTTTACGAAATGAAATTTTTCTTCACGGCCGGTCTTCAAGGCGCAAATGGCCAGGATGTATCGAATACCAGCGTGAAGGACATGATAGCTGAGATTTTTAAAAACGAAAACACCGCAAAACCCCTTTCCGACCAGGAAGTGGTCAAAATGCTTGGGGACAAGGGTATTTCGATTGCCCGCCGCACGGTGGCCAAATACCGCGACGAGTTAAATATTCTGCCCTCGAATCTTCGCAAAGTATATTGAAGCAGTGGGTCCGGGGACAGGCTGCAAAGCGCTCCGCCGTGGCTTTACGCATTGTCCCCCTTGAGATTAGGTCAGGACGGATTTATGTTGGGGGTGAAGAAATGGCAAAAAGTTTACAATCCGGGGCCGGGATGGATCCGCCGCAATTCGGGCGATATTACCTTCGCGAAATGTTGAACCAAGGTGGCATGTCAGAAATCTGGCTGGCTACGGATGGGCGCAACCGGCCTTTTGCGTTGCGCCGGCTTAAATCCGGGTTGCGCTTTGATTTCACCGCCCGTCGGCGGTTCATGCGTGGATGCGAGATACTGGCGCAACTGGCGGATTGCGAGCACATCGTCGGATACGTTGAGCACGGCAAGACCAAGGGAACCTGTTATTTGGTGATGGATTATGTGGAGGCTGAAAACCTTAAACTGCTGCAATCCCGGCAGGACCCGGTTTTGGCCGAAAACCTGGCGCAAATCCTGATTGATATTGCGACCGGGCTCAGCCATATCCATGAAAACGGCTATATGCACCTGGATTTCAAGCCGGAAAACATCCTGGTGACACGGAATGGCGCGGTTCGTTTGATAGATTTCGACATGGCCCAGCCCATACCCGAACAACCGGTCAAATTCTCCAAAAACCCCGGCACGCCGGGTTACATGGCACCGGAGCAATTAAAGCGGGAGCCAATGGATGCGCGGGCGGATATCTGGGCTTTCGGGGTGGTTGCCTATGAATTGGTGACGAGTCAGAAGCCGTTTCCGGGCGATACGCCTGGCGAGATACTTGCAGCCCAGGTTCAACCCTCGGGCCCGGTCCCACCACGCGAGCACAACGCCAGCGTGCCTCCGGCATTGGAAGAGGTGATACTGAGGTGTCTTTCACCAAACCCCGAGCGGCGTTATGGAATTGCCGGCATGTTGCTAAGAGATCTCCAGTCCGCCTTGTACGTGTAATATCGCGTCCGTCGGTCTGGGATGTGTGGGAATTGGCCTCCAAACGGTGGGAGGGGGAAGCGGTTTTTGTTCGCAAACCATTCTGTCATTGCAAGGAGCCTGCCAGGGTCTTCACAGACATGCGGGATTCTCAGCCTCGAAATCCGTTCTGAAAATCTCGGAAAGCGCCCTTTGACGGTGCAAAAACATTGCGGATGAAAATTTGCTCCCGCCAATCCAAGGTCTTGAATCCTGAATGAAAAATCCGTTCGGCTTTTTTTGGCCACGGAAAATTCAGCCAGAGAGGCAAGTGATTAAGAACGGGTATGGTTTGGTAGAATCGGTTTTGCTTGGTTCCCCAATGAAATCAGTTAAATTGAACGTGGAAACGCTGAGATAATCGGCCGACCCCGAAAACTGGCTCCATTTTTTCGTTTCCCCTGCACGAGACAACGGGTTGTTTCCGATGCGGCGGCTGGGTGATGGTCTTGGTGATTGAAAACCTTCCATGAAGTGTTTGTTGAAGGATATGGACTGCGCCTTGCCAGATGGGAATGACGGGAATTTTTGACATTGAAATCCACTATTCTGAAACGGCTTGAGGCCCGCAACACGGTTGTTTTTTCGCGATATTTGGTTTTTGAATTGCTTGTTTTGAGTCTGCTCATTTCAGGTTGTGGCACCGAGTCGCGTCGCCCCGGGCCTGGATGGTTGCAACCCGCGCCTGTCCATGAAAACCTTTTAACCAGCCAGAGCCTGCTGATTTCTCCGGTTCATGGTCTGGGATCGCCCCAACTGAAAGCGCAATCCACTGATTCTGGTCTTCAAAATCTTCCCGTCGTTTGGAATGATGATTTTCAGAAAAACCTTGGTCATGATCTGGCCGAATCCGGTTTGTTCAAAAAAATCCAGACCCATGGAGCGGCCCGTTTTGTCCTGCATTCTGAAATCAAACAGCAAACCATCAACGGATTCCAAGCCACGTTCGACGTGGTTTACCGGTTGGCGGATACCTTAAGCGGCTCTGATTTATGGGTGCATCGCATCGTAACCACACGCGATACTCGGGAGGGGTACGGCAGTGGGTTGGTTGGGGATTCGCAACAGGCATCAAAGGCGCTGCGACTGGCAAGCCTCGATAACATCCGCGCCTTGCAAATTTACATGAGGCAGCAGTTGGCGCTGGGGATTTATTCCGTGCCCCAATGACTGTCCTGGTGAAAAGTCATTTTTGCCTGTTGGAAATGCCTGGTGAATGATTTTATCCTTTGTAATTGCTTTCCGGGCGGGCGTGCCTTTGCCCTTGGGCTTTGTTGTCGCCGTCGTTAAAGCCTGCTGCGGGGTTGCGCCGGCGGATCCACCCCGCCCAAGGCCAAAACCCCCAACCGCAGCACCTTGCCGATTTTCAACAGGCCAAGGCGATGACTGGTGGGTGGCTTGCTTTTTGGCGGGGCTGGAGCATTGCCTTGGCATTCCTTTTGGTTTGCCATCTTGATCAACAGGGTTTATTTCATACCGGAGGTGGTTGGAATCAATCCGTCGAGATTGAAGTGAAACAAATTGTTCACGCACTTATATAAGGACGAGGCATGGAAGAAACCCTTTTGATATTCAAACCGGACACCTTCTGGCGTTGTTTGGACCAGATTGTGGAGGAGCGGCTGGCAGCCACGGGTGTGGAGCAGGTGGCATCAGTCATTTTGCGGGGGAACCAAAACCTGTCGGAAGAGGAATGGCGTGAGTTTTATTTTCCAGCGATTGGAAGCAAACCCGCCATACTCTCCGGGACCAGTAAATACATGGCTTACGGGCCTATCAAGGTTTTTCACCTGCGTAGCGCCGGTGTCATTGCCAAAATTCGGCGATGGGTGGGAGTCACGCGTCCATGGCAGGCGGAGGCTGGAACCATTCGCGGGGATTTTTGGGCGGGCGCCGAGGAGGCCAATGCCCCATTCCGGCGGTTATTTGAGCAGCCGGGCGATTCCTCCTTTCTCTTTAACATGATACACGCCTCGGATTCTGCGGAGAGCTTCGAACGTGAGATCGTTTTTTTCAGGAAGCAACTTTGCGGTGGAGTTTGAATTCCCGCAGTGTCGCGGGAAAACTGCTTTTGCGAGGCGGCGGCATGGCGGCAATCCCTTGCCGGGCGGGTGGAATCTGGGGCAGAATGTTGTCTCATGTATCGCGTGGAAAAAATATCCTCCCTGGACGGGTCGTCGCTGGCTCCGTATCGAACACTGCGCAGGGCTGCGGAACACGTGGCCCAGGGCATTTTTGTGGCCGAGGGCGACAAGGTGGTGCGTCGTTTGTTGCAAAGCCACTTTGAGGTGATCTCAGTTCTTTTGCCCGAGGACCGGCTGGAGGAGTTCAGTCCGCTGCTGGCGGCCAGGCCGGAGGCGGAAATCGAGGTGTTTGCAGTCACCCAAAAATCGGTTTTGGAGGATTTGGTCGGGTTTGAAATGTTTCAAGGCGTTTTGGCCGTTGGGAGGATTCCAAAGGCATGGACCTTGGAGGGACTTTTATCCAGAAGGATGGAGGCTGGGGGTGGTGTGCTTCTGGCTGCGGTGGATGGTCTGACCAGCGCGGAAAACATCGGATTACTGGTGCGCAATTGCGCGGCATTTGGGGTTCATGGCCTTGTGGTGGGTGAAACGAGCAGCAGTCCCTACCTGCGGCGCGCAGTGAGAAACTCAATGGGCGCGATTTTTCAGCTTCCCGTGGTGGAATTGGGGGTGGCTGCCGGCAAATCCAATGCCGCACATTCACATTCGCACCTGGATGAAAAGCCCCATGCCAACGGTAAAGACAGCCTTGCCGGAGCTCTGATTGGATTGCGTAAAATGGGGGTGCGATGTGTAGCCGCTCATCCGCACGCAATGGGTAAAAACCTGGCAGACGCCAAATTGTCAGGCGATTGCTGCATTGTGTTTGGCAGCGAAGGAAACGGCTTGTCCAGGCAGGTTCTCGAGGCCTGTGATGAGGCCGTGGCCATACCCATGGCGGCCGGGGTGGATTCCCTGAACGTGGCCGCAACGGCAGCGGTCTTCTTTTACGAGGCCAGCCGTCAACGCGGATGAAAGTCGGCAGCAAGGTTTTTCACCACTTTTTGCCATGGTAAAACCCGGCGTGGGTCAAACCGGTGAAAACTGCTGAACAGGAGAGGTTCAGGCTTGATTTTTGATTTCGAGGGAAACGGATGGCGCTTTGGGGTTTTTCACGGAATTCAGCGGGGTGAGCAGGCCAATCCAAAATCCAATGCCATACAGGCAGTGGCAGGCGGGCAGCAGAGGCGCAGCAGCGCAAGCGCGGCAAACGCCATTGGCAGCCATGTTCGAGATGGTCTGCGCAAGCACCGCCATCAGATAAACCGCCAGGGGGATGGCGGCCATATTCATTATGAAAGGAGAAACGTGGCGGGGTCCTGACAGGACCAATCCGGCAAGCAACGCACCGTAGAGGCAAAAGAGAGGCGGCACGAAATTCAAAATGGAACCGGGGGTGGGATGGAGACGGAATTGTTCGGCGCGTCCCCGGCCATAAGTCCTGAGCATTTTCAGGAAGGCCCCCACGGATTTGCGCGGGCGCCGGTGCACAAAAAAGCCGGGATCGTAAACCAGGAGATGCCCCGCTTTTTGGAGGTCATCCATGAGCGCGTTTTCTTCATTTGGGTAGAGGGCTTCATTGAAGCCGCCAAAAGCCAGCAGGACATCCCGTCTGGCCAGGGTATTGCAAAGGATCAATTCTTTTTCAGAAGAATATCGTGGCTTGCCCGTCTGGCGGTAGCGGGCCCGGCTGGGGCCAAAGGCCAGCCAACTGCCGAGGACCACGGAGAAAACTTTTTCCAGCCAGGGGGCGGACTCCGGGCATAGGTTGGGGCCGCCGATGAGGGCCACTTCCGGCTTGGAAAACCATTTTTCGGCATGGTGCAAAATGCCGGCATCGGGCAGGGCATCGTCATCCAGGAAATAGACCCATGATCCCCGGGCCGCGCGCAGTGCCGCATTTCTTTGGGCGGAGGGCTGGCGTCCCCGCGCCAGGATGATTTCCTTCCGGTCGGCAGGCCAATCCAGGTCCCTGGCGGCGGCCAAGGCTTGCACATCCTCCATTTCAGGAGGCGCAGCGATGATGATTGAAACCAGGGGCGGCTGATTCACGGGGAGAGTAAAAACCACCGGGGCGCGATCAAAAAGTAAAATCATCCAGCCAAAAGCCATCCAAATACAAATAACAGCCCGACCTGGACTTCAAAGAGTGCCTGGAATGGGTTGGCCGGGGCGCTTCCCGAATTCACAAAGCGGACGGGTGCGACTTGACGGGAGGAATATCCATGGAAGTTTATGGGGCGATTTTTGAATTTAATCCAGGAAATTTTGTCCAAGCCCCTCATGGAATTCGAGAGATTTGAAAATATTTGGTGCAAAACCGCCCACGGGAAAGCGCTATCGGACATTTGTCAGGTTGACGTAACTATTTAATAAAATATCGTGTCTGAATCAATGTTCATGCTTTTACTAAAAACCGGGATAAAAAATGTCTGAGGAAAAGGGGCCATTGAGGGGAGCTTCGGATTCTCAGCCTGGCCCTGTTCCCAGGGCTTCCCGGATGGGTTTCGTCTGGCTTGCATTGACACTTGCCGCGTTGATGGCGGTCATTTATGGCGTAAGCCGGCAGCATCCGGGCAAGACAGGCGCGGGGAATGGAGCGGGTGCGGGTTCTTTTGGGATGATTCGGCCGGCGGTGACCACGACATCCGCGCAAAGGGGTGACATCAATATCTATGTCAACGCCATAGGAACGGTGGTGCCGCTCACCCGGGTTTCGATCAACAGCCGGGTGGAGGGCCAGATATTGAAAATCTTCTACTCGGAAGGTCAATTTGTGAAAGCTGGGGATCCCTTGCTGGAGATTGATCCAGGCCCGAACCAGGCCGCCTTGACGCAGGCGCAGGGTGAATTGGAAAGGGATGAGGCCCTTTTGGCCAATGCCCGGCTGGATTTGCAGCGTTACCAGGATGCCTACGCCAGCAATGCCATTCCAAAACAACAACTGGATACCCAGGTGGCCACGGTGCAGCAATACGAAGGGACGGTGAAGCTGGACCAAGGTTTGCTGGACAATGCCCGGGTGCAGCTTTCCTATTGTTACATCAACTCTCCCATTACCGGCAGGGTGGGGCTGAGGTTGGTGGACTTGGGAAACATGGTTCAAGCCGGAAGCACCAATTTGGTGGTGGTGACCCAATTGCAGCCCATCACGGTCATCTTTTATGTGTCTGAGGATAATCTGCCCGCCATCGAAAAACAACTTGAACAGGGGCAAACCCTCGCGGTGGATGTTTTTGACCGGGACCAGGAAAACAAGCTGGCATCCGGCACGCTTGAAACACTGGACAATGAAATCAATCCAACCACCGGGACGGTGAATTTGCGGGCGATATTTGACAATAGAGACAACGCGCTCTTCCCCAACCAGTTCGTCAATGCGCGTCTCAAGGTCAACACATTGCACAATGTGACACTGCTTCCGAACACCGTGATACAGCGAAATGCGGACAGCGCCTTTGTCTATACTTTGTCTGAACCAGAGGAGGCAGCCGGGCCGCCGGATACCCCTGCCTCGGGTGAGGCAGAGGGACAGAGTCAAGGACAGGGTCAGGGTCAGGCCAGGGGTGCCGGGGAAACCATCGTGCAGCAAACAATCACCGTGGGAGCAACGGATGGAGTGGTGTCCGAAGTCGAGGGCATTGCCCCTGGCACAAGGGTGGTGGCTGATAATTTTAACAAGCTGGCGGATGGCATGAAAGTGACGGTGCTGGCCAATGGAGGCGGACCCGGGCAAAGACAAGGCCGCCGGCACTCCGCCGGTTCCGGACCGTGAGCCCATCCCGCCCTTTCATTCTTCGTCCCGTGGCCACCACGCTCATCATGGTGGCAGTCATGCTGGCTGGCCTTATCGCCTACAGGATGCTTTCGGTTTCTGCCCTGCCCGAGGTGGATTATCCCACAATACAAATTGTCACCTTTTACCCCGGGGCAAGTCCCGAGGTGACGGCTTCTGCCATAACCGCCCCATTGGAACGGCAGTTTGGAGAATTGCCGGGGCTAAGCCAGATGACCTCCATCAGTTCGGATGGCAGTTCCATCATCACCCTTCAATTTGTGCTTCATTTGAACATAGACGTGGCGGAACAGGAGGTGCAGGCGGCGATCAACGCTGCGCAAACCTATCTGCCGCCTGGATTGCCTGCGCCGCCCATTTACAGCAAATCCAATCCCGCAGATGCGCCGGTGCTCACCCTGGCCGTGACTTCGACCAATTATTCCCTGTCCCAGGTCGAGGACTATGCCGACACGCGGTTGGCGCAAAAAATATCCCAGGTCAGCGGGGTGGGATTGGTGACCATCAGCGGCGGTCACAAGCCGGCGGTGCGGGTGCAGTTGAACCCGGTTCAATTGTTGTCCTACGGGATAAACCTTGATGACGTGCGCACGGCCCTGGCGCAGACCAGTGTGAACCAGGCGCTGGGCAATTTTGACGGGCCACATCAATCCTATGAAATCAATGCCAACGACCAGTTGCTGGACAGCAAGGATTACAAGTCCGTGGTGGTGGCCTACCGGAATGGGGCCCCGGTAAAGCTCTCGGATGTGGCCACGGTTCTGGACGGGGTTGAAAACAACCAGTTGGCCGCGTGGAAAAACCTGGATCCCGCAGTGATCCTCAACATCCAGCGCCAGCCGGGCGCGAACATCATCCAGGTGGTGGATCGCATCAAAACACTCCTGCCGCGCCTGCAAGCCAACCTGCCCGCAGCCATGCATGTCTCAATTGTCACGGACCGCACCACCACCATACGGGCCTCTGTTCGGGACGTGCAGTTTTCCCTTTTATTAACGGTGGCACTGGTGGTGATGGTCATATTTTTGTTTTTGCGGAATGTTTCCGCCACGATCATCCCCAGCGTGGCTGTGCCGCTCTCACTCGTGGGCACGCTCGGGATCATGTACCTGCTGGGCTTCAGCCTGAACAACCTCACCCTGATGGCGCTGACCATTTCCACGGGTTTCGTGGTGGATGACGCCATCGTGATGATCGAAAATATTTTTCGTTTCATAGAGGAGGGTGACCCACCA
>DAIDJC010000095.1 GCA_027451565.1 Limisphaerales bacterium
CCCGGCGATTGCGTTGTTTTCATTTACCACCAATCAATCCCAAATCGGTGGCTTCTTTTCAACTGCATGGATTCGGCTAAGACCATTTCATGAGACTGACTTAAGCCTTGAAGTGGTTGAGGTCAATCGCCGCCAAGCACTTAAACCCGGCGCGTTCCATTCCAAGGCTGAAACCGCCGCAGCCACAGAAAAGTCAATGCTCCGAACGACCCATTTTTCCGGCAACCAATTTTACCTGCCGGACACCCTGCGTCTCCCCGTCATGCCAGGATGACACGCGATGGGTCGCGGTTTTTCAAATGAAACCCGGCAACCGCCAGACAGGCTTAATCGGTGGTTTGCCTGCGGTTTCTTCGACGTTCTCCGCTTGCCTTCATGGCCGGACGACGCTTTAATGGCGCGTCAATGAAGCCTAGCCAGCCCTCCACACTCCGCACCCTCCTCAGGCCCGTGGTCATTGTGGGCGCCCTGGGATATTTTGTGGATGTTTATGACCTGATTCTCTTTGCCATCCTCCGCATTCCCAGCTTGAAAAGCATGGGATTTACGGGCGAGGCGCTGGTCAACCACGGCATCATGCTGCTCAACATGCAGATGATAGGCATGCTTCTGGGCGGGATTTTCTTTGGCATCCTTGGGGATCGGCTGGGCCGGGTGACCCTGCTTTTTGGTTCCATATTGCTTTATTCCATCGCCAATGTGGCCAATGGGATGGTCCATGCCTCCATCGAGGCCTATGCTCTCTGGCGTTTTGTGGCGGGGTTTGGCCTGGCAGGTGAATTGGGGGGTGGCATCACACTGGTGACGGAGGTGTTGCCAGCCGGAATGAGGGCGCTGGGTACAACGCTGGTATCCACGGTTGGGGTGTTTGGCGCGGTGATCGGCGGGTTGGTGGCGCAAAAAGTGGACTGGCACACTGCCTACTTTATTGGCGGCGGCCTTGGACTGGTCCTGCTTCTTCTCCGGGTGGGAGTGGCGGAATCCGGCATGTTCCAGAAAATGAAATCGAACCTCTCACAGCGGGGACGGGGCCAATTCCTGAAATTATTTTCCAACCCCGACCGCTGCATGAAATACCTGCGCTGCATCATTGTGGGGCTGCCCCTGTGGTGCGTGGTGGGGGTGCTGGTGGCTTTTTCGCCGGAGATCGCCGGGGCATTGAATATCCGGGGCGATGTCAAGGTGGCCCAGGCGGTGGCCTTTTGTTATCTGGGCATCACCTTTGGCGGATTTGCCAGCGGTTTCCTGAGCCAGCTTGCGGAATCGCGAAGAAAAGTCCTGCTCGGCTTTTTATTATTCACCGCCGCGACCATGACGGCTTATTTTCTCTGCGGGGGCCAGTCCAACGGGACATTTTACCTGGTCATTTTGTTTATGGGCATAGGGGTGGGTTATTGGACCATTTTCGTGACCATTGCGGCGGAACAGTTTGGCACAAACATCCGGGCCACTGTGGCGACAACGGTGCCTAACTTTGTGCGGGGCGCGACTGTGCTGCTGACGAGCGGGTTTCAGGCCCTGAAAACCAGCTCACCAGGCGGCGCCAAGCTGGGTCCGGTGGCCAGCGCTGCGCTGGTTTCCTTTGCATGCCTTTTGCTTGCGCTCTGGGCCTGGAGCGGCCTGGAAGAGACCCATGGCAAAAACCTTGATTACATGGAACCTTTTTAGCGGTTTATGAACCGATCCACCTGTGGTGTGAGAACCCGAAGCCAAAACCAAATCCTGCCGCCGGTTGGCGCACTATGAAGCTTGGCATCTTTGGAGGAACCTTTGATCCGGTGCATTGGGGTCATCTCCTGGCGGCGCGGGCCGCCCTGGAGGAACTGCGCCTGGACCGGCTGCTCTTCGTTCCCGCCGCCCGCTCCCCGTTTAAGAATGATTCCCCCGCCCCGGCTGAATTCAGGCTGCGGCTTTTGCGCCTGGCCCTCGCGGGGATGCCGCAGTTTGAAATTGATTCTCGGGAAATCACCCGCCAGGGACCGTCCTACACCATCCAGACACTCCGGGAGATCGCCAGCGCACACGCGGGGGCGGAACTGTATTTTTTGATTGGGTCGGACCATGCCGGACACCTGCGCCAATGGCATGAGGCGGGCGAACTGGCCGGAATGGCAACGTTTGTGGCCATACCCCGGCCCGGGTCGCCTTCTCCTGTTTTTCCGCACCCTTTTCGCGGAATTTGCCTGAAAGGCTGGCCCTTGGAACTTTCGGCGACCGGGATTCGGGATCGCATCCGCTCCGGGCTGCCGATAGACCACCTCACACCCCCGGCTGTGGCGCAGGCGATCATGTCCTCACTGCCCTACCCGGGGTCGGGCACGCCCATTTTACCGCATTAAATCATGTCGCTTGCGCTTGTTTCTTGGTTTAATCAGGCATAATTATGAAATCAAAAAAGCTTGCCGAGCTTTGCCGCGAATTTGCTGAAAACAAAAAAGCGGAGAACGTCTCCATTTTGGATGTTCGCAAAGCTTCGTCAGTAACCGATTATTTTGTGGTGGTTTCCGGCTCGAGCGAACCGCATCTGCGGGCGATTGTGGATGAAATCACCGAACAATTGAAATCGGAACATGACCTGAAGCCAAGCCGGGTGGATGGCCCCAAGGGAGGCGCCTGGGTGGTACTGGACTATTTTGACGTGATTGTTCACGTCATGCGCTCGGACGTTCGCGAGCTTTACGACCTGGAAAGCCTTTGGAACGACGCCACCAAGGCAGCCGGTCCGAAGACCCGTAAAAAGAAGAAGAAGGAATCGGATTGACCGCCTCCTCCCCAGACGGCATCACAGGATGTTGGCCGCCAATTCCGCCAGCTCGGATCTTTCGCCTTTTTGCAGCTCAATGTGGGCTGCAATTGCCTGGTCCCTGAACCGGCTGATGATGTAATTAAAGCCGTTGGACGATGAATCCACGTAGGGATTGTCAATCTGGTAGGGATCGCCGGTGAAGATGATTTTCGTGCCATGCCCGACCCGGGTGACAATGGTTTTGGCTTCCAAGGGAGTCAGGTTCTGGGATTCATCAATCACCATGAACTGGTTGGCGATGCTGCGTCCGCGAATATAGCTCAAGGCCTCCACCACAATGCTGCCCGACCGCATGAGGTCGGCAGCGCGGCGATGGTCGTGGCCCATGTTCAGGTCGCTCAACATTTCCAGGGCATCATGAATGGGCTGCATCCAGGGGGCGAGCTTTTCATCCAGCGACCCGGGCAAAAACCCGAGTTCCTTGCCCATGGAGATGGTGGGGCGCGCGACCACAAGCCTGCGGAATTCGCGGTCCAGCACGGTTTTTTTCAACCCGGCCGCCATGGCCAGCAGCGTCTTGCCTGTTCCGGCCTTTCCCATGAGGGTGACCAGCTTCACCCGGTCATCCAGCAGGGCATCCAGGGCGAAATTCTGCTCGCGGTTCCGCGGTTTGATGCCCCACACACCCTCCCGGGAGTCAATGATGGTGATCAATTTTGTGCCTGTGGCATCCACCTTGGTCAATGCGGTTTTCTTGGGATTGGACTCGTCCACCAGGGTGCAATATTCATTGGGATAATAGGTTTTGCCGCCGTTGAGGGCTAATTCCTCGTCGGCCCTGAAACGGGCCATTTTCTCGGAACTAACAGTCAACTCCAGCATGCCGGTGTACAAATCAGTGATGAAGACGCGGTCCGTTTCGTAATCTTCCGCAGCCAATCCCAGGGCATCGGCCTTGATTCGGAGATTGATATCCTTGCTGACAACGATGGTGCGGTTTTGGGGCTGGTCCTTCTGGATGCCGGCTGCGAAGGCAAGAATCCGGTTATCCACCGAGTCGCCATTGAAAGGCATCGGGTCACCGGGGTGGTTGCGGATGCCGACCTGCAGTTTTCCGCCGGTGGGAAGCTTGACTCCCTGGCTCAAGCTGCCATCGCCCCGAAAGCCGTCCAGCATGCGGGACACGTTGCGGGCATTGCGGCCCAGCTCGGTGGATTCCCTCTTGAAGCGGTCTATTTCCTCGATCACTTCAATGGGCACCAGCACGTGATTCTCCTCAAAATTGAGGATGGAATTGGGGTCATGAAGCAAGACGTTGGTATCCAGGATATAATTTTTCACAAGGCAACATGGGGAAACGCTCAAAGGCGCCTGCAGCCGCAGGGTTGAGCAGCGTATTCGAACCGGAACCCGACCAAAATGAACATCGTGTGACCAATGCACACCATGGTCGCGGCACAGGATTGGCTGTCAACGAAATTCCAGATTCCTGAAAGAATTTTTTAATCCGGAAAGCGAAATGGAAAGGGTCAAGATGCGGCAAGATGCTGGAGCGGATTGGTCTTTTGAATTTCGTTTTTCCAGTTTAAAGGGCCTTTTAAAAACCCGGGCAAGGTCAATGGTTCAACAAATGCAAAACCTGCGCGGCCAGGCTGGCCAATTCGTCCCGTTCGTCCGGGGTCAAGCCGCGGGGATGAAACCGGCAACGGTAATGCAATTGAAACAACTGGCGCAATTGCATCTCAGGCAACCGGGGGTGTTTGGCCTCCAAAATGCGGGCCAGCCAGCCTGCAAAACCCTCCTCCTCCCGGGGAACATGCCCCAGTTCCACCAACCGGTCCCGGACCGGGTAGAATGCCGAGTCCAAGCCGGGCCTGAAAACCTGCTGGTTGCCGGGACCATTCACGACTTTTTGCCGCACCCTGCGCCAGCGCCGGAAAACAATGGGCGCCAGCAGCGCCAGAAGGACCGGGGCGGGCAACCAGCGCACATAACCGCGCAAGGTACTTTGGCCCCACCGGATTTTGGCCGCCTGGTAATGCAACCAGGAAAAAAAGTCCTCCACCGCCTGGCTGATTTTTCCACCCGCCCCCTCAATCCCCAACCATGAGGCGGGGGTGGTGTCAAAAGTTTGCCATCCAGCCGCCGAGCGATCCCAGACCAGACACCAGGCATGGGCGTCCCTGCCCCGCACGACATAACTGTTTTCGCCGCTCCGTTCATGGACGTAGAATCCCACGGCATAACGCGCCGGAACACCCAGCATGCGCAGGAGCATGACCGTGGCGGTGGCAAAGTACTCGCAATGGCCGCTGTGGGTGTTTAATAAAAAATTCGCCAGGGGAGTCTGTTGGCCTGCCAATGGGCTGGGAGCTTTCTGCCAGGTGCGGTAGGTGAACCGGGAATCGAAAAACCCGGCGATGAGCGACTCCAGTTTTTGGGTGCTCAAGGTGGCGGCCCGGGTTTTATCCAGGGACATCTTCTGCAACGTCTCCTTCAGGGCGGGGACCTCCTCGGCGGGCACGGCCAGGTCCTCATTGGTATCCGGCGCGGCCTCGGGAATCTGGCCTGTTCCATACCCAGCCTTGAAAATCATCAGGCCCGGGCCATCGGCGAGAACGGCGCCATTGCCGCTGCGCTGCAAACTCGCCACCGTATCGGGCATGTCTTCCAATCGGTCGCAATCTGGCGGGATTGGGAGCAAGCCCTCAGGAACACCCAACGAGGAAGACCATCCGGCCAGGTAACAGGATACCGTCACCAATCGGGACCCGGAGCGGCCTGGAATCAGTTGAAAGTTTGATGCGCCGGAGGAAAGGGGTGGAATTTCCTGAAAATCATCGCGGGCCGTGCCCGTAAACCAGGACTGGCGGTGATAGGTGCGGTAACTGGCCAGATGAAGGTATTCCGGCGGGGCGGCGGCAGGAGGCACAGTCAGCCGCACTTCAATGGCTCCCGAAAGTTTCAATTGCCCCACCTCGCCAATCGCGGTCATAACCTGTTTGGGGTCGGTTCGGTCCCGCAACAAACGGGACATCCACTGGATGCTCAGGTTCCTGGTGAAATCGGCCATCTTGCGCACGCCGACATCGCCTGCCAGGGCCAGGGCGGCAGCCAATGCAAAAACCGCAAGCCAGACGAGAGGATGAAAACGGCCGGAGCGGACCGGCCACAAGCCCCATGCCACCAGGAGGATCATGCCCATGAAATAGGATTGAGAGCCGGAGTTGGCATGGATGCCTGCCGAGAACAGGCATAAGATCAAATAGGGGTAGCTCAGGTCCAGCATGGGTTCCGGAGTGATTTCCCCGGATTTTTGCCTGTACCAACGCAGGAAGGGAGAAAAGGATGTGGCGGGGGTCAACCCTGCGGCGCTGGCTTTTTGGGCGGCGATGGCCAGGAAAAGCATGATGGGGAGCCACCGTGGGAAATTCAGGACCGATTGCACGCCGGAGAGCATGGCGGCCCGGTTATTGGCGGCGCCATGCAGCAAACCGCCGAGGCCGCCCACCCGGTCATTGTTGCCAAAGGCATACAAGACCGCCGCCAACCCGAGTAAATTGCAAAAATTCCAGACCCGGCGGAAATCATCCTGTGAGAACTCCAAACCCGGGTTCAGAAAAGGGATGGCCTCCAGCGCCAATCCCATCAACAAGCCAGGCAGCCACAATCCGGATTGCCAGCTCCAAAAAAGCAGCACAGCCAGCGTGAGAAACCGTGGAGGCGCAAAAGGTTGCGGCTGAATTGCTGGCGGGTTTGCATTCATTGGAGGCGCATGAGCATTTCCTGGATTTTTCCCAGTTCCAGAAAGTGCAAATCCCCGGCGGCTTCCGGCACGCTGGCACGATCCTGTTCCGCGTTGCTGCCCTTTTGGACCAGGACGAGGGCCAGCAAGGGCACGCCGGATTGCTTGATTTTTCGGACCAGCTCCTGGCGCTGCTCATCCCATTGCAACAGCACGCAGATGCAGCCGCTGACCAGGTTAAGATGGCCCTGCACCATAAGTTGAAAGGCGTGGAAGGATTGGGCGGCGGAACGTTGAACCGATGCGAGGATTTCCATGACCTGCTCTGCGTGGGCCAGGCCGCGGCCTGCGGTGAAACAGTAGGCGCGGTCTCCCACAAAAAGGAGGTCCAGCAAACTTTCCTGGTTGAGCACGCTGCAGCCGAAGGATGCCGCCACGGAGATGGCCTCCTCCAGGCGCCCGCCCAAGGGGTCTTCCTCAAAAGTATCCAGGACCAGGGCATGGCGCACAAAATTTTCATCCGCAAACTCCTTGACGATGGGCCTGCCAGTCCGTGCCCAGCTACGCCAGTGGATATGCCTGCGGGGGTCACCCTGGCGGTATTCCCTGAGGGAGACAAATTCATCACTGCGCCCGATATTGGAGGCCAGGGCCACACCACCGGCCTGGTGGCGCAGGGCGCCCGGCAAAACCAAGTCCGGGATTCTATAACGGCGAGGCAGGATGAGAACCCTTTCCTCCATCTTGATATTGACAAAAGACCTGAAGAAGCCCAAAGGATCCTGCCGTGCGACCCTTACCATGAGCAGACGCAATTCCCCGCGCCGCAATGGGAGGCATTCCATTTCAACATCCGCGCTGGCGCCAGGCGCCAGGCCTGGCACAAGGCCCCGCCTGAATTGGGCTCTGCGGAAACTGACCATCCGCCCGCGTAAAAACGAAAACCGGCGCGCGCCCCGGCTGATCCATAGTTGCCATTCCAGCCACGATTCAAATCCAGGCCGCGGATCCGCCTGCCGCTCCAGCAGCATCAAGCCCGACTGCCATTTACCCGACCTGTTCCACACGGTCACACGATACCGGAATACCTGGCCCACGGAGCCGACACGGGGCAGGTCACGCCGCACCTCAAAACGCGCCCGGTAAAAAAAAGAGCCCGCCAATCCGGCGATGAGAAGAGACGTGAAGAACAAAAACATCTCGTAGGTGACGGTGCTATCCAGGTCGCCGGTCAGCGCCAGGGACAACAGGGCGCCGGCCACCACCAGCCAGCCTGCCGGAGTGAGACGCTGGGTCAAGAAATGCCATCCGGTTCCGATGGCTTTTTGAACCCGGTAATAGATTCGATTCAACAACCTCATGTTTGGCTGGGCGGCCCACTGCCCTGGACGCCACCCCCATCAAACCGGCACGCGCACTTTTTTCAGGATTTCCGCCACCACGCCCCGCGCGGTTTCCCCTGAAAATCGCGCCTGGGGATCCATCACAAGCCTGTGTCCCAGAACGGGCATCGCCATGGCTCGAACCTGGTCCGGCCCCACAAAATCCAGCCCTTCAAAAAAGGCCGTCGCCTGGGCTGTTTTCATCAGGGCCAGGGACGCGCGCGGGCTGGCGCCCATTTGAACACCCCGATATCCGCGTGTCGCACCCACCACATCCACGATGTACCGCTTCATTTCCTCGCTGATGCGCACCGAGGCGGTGGCTTGGCGCAAGACTTCCACCTCCTCCAAACCTGCCACGGGTTTCAAGAGGTCCAGAGGATGGGTTGAATTCTGGCCGCTCAGGATAGCCACCTCCTCCTCGGGAGACACATAGCCTAGGGACAATTGCATCATGAACCGGTCCATTTGGGCCTCGGGAAGGGGATAGGTTCCTCTGAACTCCACGGGGTTTTGAGTGGCAATGATGAAAAACAGGGCCGACAAATTACGCCGGACACCTTCCACGCTCACCTGCCCCTCGCCCATCGCCTCCAAAAGGGCGGATTGGGTGCGGGGCGAGGCGCGGTTGATCTCATCGGCTAAAAGGATATTGGTGAAAACCGGCCCCTCATGAAAATGAAAGCTCTGGTCGCGCTGGTTAAATATGGAGACGCCGAGAATATCGGATGGCAGGAGGTCCGGAGTGAATTGCAGGCGCCGGAAATCCGCCCCCAAGGATTTGGCGAGCGCCTTGGCCAGGGTGGTCTTGCCCGTGCCCGGGAAATCCTCCAACAAAACATGTCCGCCTGCGGCCAAAGCTGCCAGCAATTGCCTGGTGGCCGCATCCTGGCCACGCATCACCTGGCTGATGCTGGAGCGGATTTTTTCAAAAACCTCGATTGCCTGGACACGACTGGCTGCGCTAGGGGTGGTCATTTACGGCTTCAGCTTAATGAGAACATTCTGCGCCTCAATATAATAAACCTGAAAACGAAATTCAAATGGCCAATCTGCCCCAAACTACTGGGCGCAAACTCTTTGGGAAAACCTCACCAGGCCGCTTCGGGTATGGTTTCGATCTTTCCAAAGAGTTTCCGCTCCAGCATCTTGCCGCATCTTGGCCCTTTCCATTTCGCTTTTCGGGTTAAAATTTCACGGCGATGATGACGCGCCGGGGCGCCACGGGGCTACAGCCGCACGGGAATATTCTGCGTGGCGAGAAATTGCTTCACTTCCCCCACAGTGTGGTTTCCAAAATGGAAGAGGCTTGCGGCCAGTACGGCATCCGCCCTGCCCTCCTGAAGGACCTGCGCCATGTGCAGCAGGCTGCCGGCGCCCCCACTGGCCACCACGGGCACCCCAACGCTTTCACTGACCCTGCGGGTGATTTCCAGGTCAAAACCAGCCTTGGTTCCATCGGCGTCAATTGAATTCAAAACCACCTCGCCCGCCCCCAATTTAACGGCTTTACAGACCCATTCCACCACATCCAATCCGGTGTCCCGCCTGCCGCCATGTGAAAAAACCCCCCAGCGCCCCGGTCCAAGTCTTTTGGCATCCACGGACACCACGATGCATTGGCTGCCGTATTTCTCCGCCCCTTCGCGGATCAAACCGGGGTTGGACAGGGCGCTGGAATTGATGCTGATTTTATCCGCGCCGGCCCGAAGCATTAAGTGCATATCCTCCACGGTTTTAATGCCCCCGCCCACGGTAAGGGGCATGAAGCATTCATCGGCCACCCGTTCAATGACGCCCACCATGGTGGCGCGTCCGTGGGCGCTGGCGGTGATGTCAAAAAAGACCATTTCATCCGCCCCCTGCTCATTATACCTCATGGCCAGTTCCACGGGATCGCCCACATTCCTCAAGCCACCCTCCTCCGCTTTGCCAAATTGCACCCCCCGTGTTACCTTGCCATCATGAACGTCCAGGCACGGAATCACTCGCTTTGTCATCATGAGTTCATTTAACCCAAGGTTGGACCCTGGTGGCAATTTATTCCTAGCCAAAAGCCCGGTTTTCCGTTAGCAATCCATCCTGTGAAGGGCTGGATGGCGCTGTGCCAGGGTTGTTGGCAGGCTGTTTGAACAATTAGGCGCCTGAAATAGTCCACTCCCCGAATACACCAAAGCCGATGAAAGTCATGCAAATGAAGAATTCCAAGCGTTTGGCCATCCTGATGGCCGGTCTCCTGCTGCTTACCGGCTGCCAAAATCCTGACGGGACACAAAACAACACAGGTTCGGGCGCGCTCATTGGCGGCATTATTGGAGCCATTGCCGGGTCTGCCTTTGGCGGCCCTCGAAGCGGCGGATTTGGCACCTTGATAGGAGCTGCCGCAGGAGCCATTGGCGGCGGATTGATTGGGCATTCCATTGACGAGGAACAAAATGCCCGGCTGCGGGCCATGGCGCCCCAAACTTACATCAAAGTCAACCAGGGCCAGCCCCTGCAAGTCTCTGATGTCCTCAACCTGGTCAAATCCGGCGTCAGCGATGACCTGATCATCAGCCAGATTCAAGCCACTCATACTGTTTATCATCTCACCGCCAATGACATCATCGGGCTGCGCAATTCCGGGGTGTCCAACAAGCTGCTTAATTTCATGATCAACACCCCCACGACAATCGGGGGCGGGTTGGCCGACCCGGCCAACCAAATGGCTGTAGTGCCGCAGGCGCCGCCGGTCGCTCCGGTTGAGGTCCAGCCGGTTGCCCCCGGTCCTGGATATGTTTGGATTGACGGGGAATGGGACTGGGGCGGCGGCACCTGGGTATGGGTCGGAGGTCACTGGGGCTGCCCCCCCTACGCCAACGCCGTCTGGATAGGCGGACGCGACTGGCACGATTACGACGGTTGGCATTGCGAGCGGGGACATTGGCGCTGAAAGCCTGGCTGAAAATTGGGAAGGATGCTGTGACTGGGGATTTTGGCCTTGGGCGAGGCGTAGCTGTAGGCGCATCCCC
>DAIDJC010000096.1 GCA_027451565.1 Limisphaerales bacterium
TACGGGTTCATTGACCCGGAACCGGTGCAAGATGCCTCGGAGGAAGCCCGGAAGAATGGCGTGACCGCCGTGGGTTTGGTGGCGGCGTGGAAAGGACTCAATGAAGGCCCCATGCTGGATGAGGTATGCGACCGGATCCGGGAGGTGAAGGAAGGCGGAAAGACACGCCCTGACGCATCGCTTGGCATCATCAAGAAACAGGCGGTGGCGAATCGTCTGAAGGAAGCCGGCTTGGAATGTTACGGCCACAACCTGGAAACTTCCCGCCGTTTTTTCCCCGCCACCTGCACCACGCATACCTACGATGACCGGCTCGAGACCATCGGCTATCTCAAAAAGGCCGGCATCAGCATTTGCTCCGGCGGCATCATTGGCATGGGCGAATCCCGGGAGGACCGCTGCGACCTGGCCTTCGAGTTAAGGTCCATCGGGGCGAATGTCGTTCCCATCAATATTCTCAATCCCATACCCGGCACTCCCTTTGCCGGAAACACACCCCTGCCCGTGTTGGAAATCCTCAAGACCATCGCCTGTTTTCGTTTCATACTGCCGCGCCAGGAAATCATGGTTGCCGGAGGGCGCACGGTGAATTTAAGGGACGCCCAGAGCATGATTTTCATGGCCGGGGCCAGCGCCTTGATGGTGGGCAACTACCTCACCACTCTCAACCAACCGGTCGAAAAAGACCTGCAAATGATCAAGGACCTCGGCTTGGACCCCAATTGGGAGGACCACGGCTTTGCGGACCAGAAGAAATCCCCAGCCGAAACCGGCGCCTTTGTGGGAGCCTGACTTTTAACCTGAAAAGCAAAATCGAAAGGGTCACGATGCGGCAGGATGCTGGAGCGGAAACTCTTTGGAAAAATCGAAATCCCACCCGAAGCGGCTTGGTCAGATTTTTCCTAAGAGTTTGCGCCCGGCAGTTTGGGACAGATTGGCCTTTTGAATTTCGTTTTTCGGGTTTAATCAAAATCAAGTTGCATCCCGGCTTTTTTGCATGAACCTTGCGACTGTGCAAAAATCAGGCAAAAACCAGGGGAGATACCTTGGCGAAACCATCCAAGCAGGCGAATGGCTGGAAAGGATGAAACTCACCGGCGCACGCTATGGGTGGACAGGGGAATTGATTGCCAAAAGCGAAAATTTCCCGGTCAAGGCCTGGCACCTGCCGGCCCGGGTGCCCTCGCCCGGCAACCTCCGTGTTTACATCAGCGCCGGAATCCATGGAGACGAACCCGCCGGGCCGTTGGCTGCGCATGATTTGATGGCCTTCACCCCTTGGCCTGACAATGTGGAATTGTGGATTTTGCCCTGCCTGAATCCCGGGGCATTGGAACATAACCGCCGTGAGAATGCCCAGGGCCTGGACTTGAACCGGGATTTTAGAAATTCCAAAACCCATGAGTGCCGTTCCCATGTGGCCTGGCTTGAGCGCCAGAAACCCTGGGACATTTATTTTTGCCTCCACGAGGATTGGGAATCCCATGGATTCTACCTGTACGAGCAAAATCCCGATGACCAGCCATCCCTGGCGGAATGGATCATTCAAGAGGTGGGAAAGGTCTGCCCCATTGACCTGTCTGAAAACATCGAGGGCAGGACCGCCCACAATGGAATCATCCGCCCCAATATTCACCCCCGGGAGAGGCCGGATTGGCCGGAGGCTTTTTATCTCATCAGCCATAAGTCCAGGCTGGGCTACACGCTCGAGGCTCCATCGGATTTTCCACTGCCCATGAGGGTCCGCGCATTGACCTCCGCCGTCCTGGCGGGCATCCACCGCCTCGCCAAACTCCGGGGCCATCCCATCCCCGGGCAACCGTTCCAGGCATGAGCAAGGCCGCCAAATCGCAGTGGGATTTTGGCGAGCTTTTTGAGCCTTCCAAACTGCGGAAAGTCCACACCGTTTCCGAATTGACCCAAAAAGTGCGAACCACCTTGGAAAACCAGGTGGGCCAGGTTTGGGTCACAGGCGAAATCACCAACTTGCGCGCCCAAAGCTCGGGCCACTATTATTTCAGCATCAAAGACGCCGGCGCTCAACTGGGCTGTGTCCTGTTCAGCCGGGAAAAAGCCGTGCAACGAGACCTGCTGGCCGATGGCGTCAAGGTGGTTCTGCATGGGGAAATCACCGTCTATGAAGCACGCGGCCAGTACCAGCTCATTGTCCGGTCGGTGGAATTACAGGGCTTGGGTTCTCTCCAGGCGGCCTTTGAAAAGCTCAAGCAAAAACTGGCGGGCGAGGGTTTGTTTGACCAGGCCAGGAAGCGTCCCCTGCCACCCTACCCACGCCGCATCGGCGTGGTCACCTCCCCAACGGGTGCCGCCCTCAGGGACGTGCTTCATGCCATCCAGCGGAGGCATGCCTCCCTGGAAATCATCATCGCCCCAGTGCGCGTGCAAGGCCAGGGCGCAGCGGTGGAAATAGCCGAAGCCATTCGAATGCTCAATGCCTTCCACGCACAGCCGCACCTTTCGCCTGACCATTCCAACCACTTGGATTTGATCCTGGTCACCCGTGGCGGCGGGTCTCTCGAGGATTTGTGGGCATTCAACGAGGAACCGGTTGCGCGGGCGATTTTTGAATCCGCGCTGCCCGTGGTTTCAGCCGTGGGCCACGAGATTGACTTTACCATCGCTGATTTTGTGGCGGATTTTCGGGCGGCCACTCCCAGCGCCGCGGCCGAGATCATCACCCAGGCATTTGTGGCCAGCCACGATTTCGTGGCCACCGCCCCCCTGCGGATGCTCAAATGCGCGCGCCGCGGCCTGGCCGGCAGCCTGCAACTCCTGGATGAATTCAACTCGCGCCTCGCCCGCATGCACCCGCGCCGCCGACTGGAATTGGGACGCCAACGGCTGGATGAGTTAAAATCCTCCCTCCTGCGCCAGGTCAAAACGACGGCTCAAATCCGCCGCCAGCATTTGACCCATCTCGAAGGCCGCTTTTTTCGCGTGCGCCCCTCGGTGCGCCTGAACCGGCTCAGGGATTCCCTCCGCCAGGTGGAACGGCAACTTCAGGCGCTGGGCCCCCAGCAAGTTCTTTCGCGGGGCTACTCCATCACCATGGATGCCCATACTGGAAAAATCATACGTTCCCCCGCCACTCTCAAGCCCGGTCAAACCCTGAAAACCAAATTGTCCACCGGCCAGTTGATCAGCACCCTGGACCGGGCGGAGGGCTGATGCCCCGCGCCTTCGGCCACCCGCAGGTTACAAGAATGCAAACTTTACGAACGACTGGTTTTACCCTACCATTCTTGCGTGCCGAACCAGTCCAAAAGCTCCGCTGCAAGCAGCGCCGCCAAAACGCCTCCCTTTGAAGAGGCGCTCAAGCAGCTTGAGGATATCGTGAATTCAATGGAATCGGACGAATTGCCCCTGGAAAGCCTTCTTGCCCATTACGAATCCGGCGCCAGGCTCGTCAAGGTCTGCCAAGCCAAGCTGGCCGAAGCCGAACTCAAAATCCAACAACTTGAAAAATCCGCCGAAGGTGAAATGCAACTGAAGACGATTGACACAAATACTTAGAATTGAACATTTTGGACGACACCACCCAATGCTCAAAACTGGAATCACATTCTTTTAAATTATCCCTGGCGGATGCCCATTCCGCACTTTTTGCCATCACTTTTATATGAGCCGATATCTCGACATGGTTGACGCCCCGGAGCACGTCAAAAAACTCACCCTTCCCCAATTACAGGAGCTGGCCGCAGAAATCCGCAATGAATTAATCGAGGGATTGGCCAAAGGCGGGGGCCATCTGGGTCCCAACCTCGGGGTGGTGGAACTCACCATTGCCCTGCACAAGGTTTTCAACACGCCCAAGGACAAATTTGTCTGGGATGTGAGCCATCAGGTTTATGTGCATAAAATCCTGACCGGTCGCAAATCGCGGTTTCGGACCATTCGCCAGACGGATGGCTTGAACGGGTTTGCTCTCCGCACGGAGAGCGAGCATGATTGTTTTGGGGCCGGTCACGCTGGCACGGCCCTTTCTGCGGCGCTGGGCATGGCTGTGGCCCGGGATTTGAAAGGCACCGATGAACAGGTGGTTTGCATTTTTGGCGATGCCGCGCTCACCAACGGGGTCTCATTCGAGGCGCTCAATAACATTGGCCATTCCACCAAGCGTTTCATCGGCATCCTGAATGACAATGAATGGAGCATTGCCAAGAACGTGGGCGCCATCTCCGGATACCTGAACAAGCTCATCACCAATCCCCGGTACAATTCCCTGGCCAGGGATTTTGAGAATTTCATCCGCAAGCTGCCCAAGGGCGATGTGGCCCTGAAGCTGGCCCACAAGGCCGAGGAAGGTTTCAAGGGGGCGCTCAGCGTGGGCATGCATCAAAAAAATGAGGTCGCCATGGGAGCGGACGGGCGTGGCGGATTTGGCAACCCGGTTTTGTTCGAGGAAATGGGCATGCGCTACCTGGGTCCCATTGATGGCCACAACCTGCCTCTGCTCATCAGCACGCTGGAATTTGCCAAACAGTGCGACCATCCCATTGTCATTCACGTTTTGACTCAGAAAGGCAAGGGCTTTGAGGCGGCATTGAAACAGCCTGAGAAATTCCACGGCTTGGGACCCTACAACGCCCAAACCGGGGAGACGCCTGCCACCAAACCCGGCACACCGCCCATGTACCAGGATGTCATGGGCCAGACCCTGGTGCGGCTTTGCCAGAAAAATGCCAACGTGGTGGGCATCACCGCCGCCATGCCCACGGGCACCGGTCTCAAGCACCTGGAAAAAGCCATGCCCAACCGCTATTTTGACGTGGGCATTGCCGAGGAACACGCGGTCATCTTCGCCGCTGGCATGGCCACGATGGGGTACCGCCCGGTGGTGGCCATTTATTCCACCTTCCTCCAAAGGGCCTATGACTGCATTCACCACGATGTCTGCCTCCAGGATTTGCCGGTCACTTTCTGCATGGACAGGGCCGGCTTATCCGCCAACGACGGCCCCACACACCATGGACTGTTTGACATCGCTTACCTGCGCTGCCTGCCCAACCTGATAGCCATGGCCCCCGCCAACGAGGATGAACTGGCAGACATGATGTTCACCGCCGCCGGGTGCCAGCACCCGGTTTTCATTCGTTACCCGCGCGGAAATGCCGAGGGCGTGCCCATCAAGCCGGAACCTCAAATCTTGGAAATTGGAAAGGCCCGGGTGGTCCAATCGTTTACCGGCGGCTCAAAAAAGAAGGTGGCCCTGTTCGGTCTCGGACCCATGAACACGATCGCCCAAAAAGCCGCCCGCCTCCTCGCTGAAGAAGGCTTTGATGTGGCTGTGGTCAACCCCCGCTTTACCAAGCCTCTGGATGAAGCCGCTCATGCCACCATCGGACGGGAAGCCGACCTCGTGATCACACTTGAAGACCATGTTTTAATGGGTGGTTACGGGTCTGCCGTGCTGGAATTATTCAACAAATTGAACATCTCCACTCCAGTCAGCCGCATCGGCTGGCCGGATCAATTCATTGAACACGCCACCACCCAGGATGAATTGCGCAGGAAATACGGATTGACTGCCGAAAACGCCGTGGCCATGGCCCAAGCGCGGTTTCAGCAATCCACCGTGGCGCCCAGGTCCATGGCCCTCGCCTGACCCGGCCGAATACTTTTCCGAAGAGTCTGCGCCCGGTAGATTGGGACAGATTGGCCTTTTGAATTCCGTTTTTCGGGTTCAATACCCTTTTGGAAAACTCAGCGCCACCTCTCCCCAGCCCTCTCCCCCAATAGAATTGGCGGAGAGGGAGTAAAAACGGTGGGTTCGCGATGGACTTTAAAATATTTCACGCGTCAAAGTTGTTCTCCAAATTTTTCTGCTTTTTTAAACGCATCCATCAACCCAACGCCCCTGGTTCCCTCGCCCCGCCTGCGAAGCGCGGGGAGAGGGTTGGAGCCTGACTGAAAATGGCGATGGATGCTGCGGCAATGAATTTTGGTTTTAACCGAGGCGCGAGCGACGAGCATACCCCACGTGGGTCTGCAACCGAGGAGCAACAACGCCAGACCGGCTTGGGCGCGAAAACCCTCCGGGCGACGGCGCTTTTGCCCTTGGCTTTGTTGTCGTCGTCGTTACAGCCCGCCACGGGGATGCGCCGGCAGCCCAGCCTCGCCCAAAGCCAAAATCAACAGTCCCAGCACCCTTCCCAATTTTCAGACAGGCTCATAGAGTTTCCGCCAGGTAGATTGGGGCAGACTGGCCTTTTGAATTTCGTTTTCCGGGTTAAACCGCGCTCACTTTCAGCCAATGGCTTTTGATGGCTGCCACGGATTGTTCCAGCGTCATTTGATGGGTTAAAACCTCCACCTCAGGCTTCAGCGGAGGTTCGTATGGGGCGGATATGCCGGTAAATTCCAGGAGTTTCCCCGCACGCGCCCGGGCATACAAGCCCTTGGGATCCCTGGCTTCGCATACTTCCAGCGGCACGTTGACATACACTTCAATAAACCGGCCGGACCCAATGACTGCCCGGGCACTGTCACGGTCGTTTCGATAGGGAGAAATGAGGGCCACGATGCATTGAATGCCCGCCTCGGCAAACAGATGGGCCACCGCCGTGATGCGCCGCACGTTTTCGCGGCGGTCTTCTTCCGAGAAACCCAGGTCGGAACACAACCCATGCCTCATCACGTCCCCGTCCAGAATGAATGATTTGAATCCCTCAAGTTTGAACTGGCGGTTCAACTCGGTGGCAATCGTGCTTTTGCCGGCACCACTCAGGCCTGTCAGCCAGATGACACTTCCAGGCACAGATACAGAAGGCTTCTCGCATTCTCGACGCAGGTTCATAAAAAGTAATCTGAAACGGTCTCAAACCAGATGGCCGATGATCATTGGGGGGTTAAATGCCAGACGCATGCGTCATGGAGCGTTCCTGAGGGGTCGGCGTCGGAAACCTCAATATGATTGTCGCCTGGCGCCAGCCGCACATCCGGCCAGACAAACACTCCCTCCCCTTCGGAAGCCCGGCTGCCCAATGACACACCATTGATTTTCAACGTTACCAGCCGGAGATTGGAATACACCTTCACGGAAGTCAACGCATTGGTGCGCTCCACGAAACGCTGGCTGGTGAGGTGCAGCATCGGCTGGCCGGACCAGTTGGCCTGGTAAAAATAGAAGGCGTCCTTTTTGATTTTCCGGTCGTACGTCACCAATCCCTTGTCATTCAGGGCGCGTTGCGACCCCTCATGGCGTGTGGAAACGCAGAAATCAAACATGTTCCAGACGAAACTGCCCCAAATGTAGGGGCGCTCATGAATGGCCGCCCAATCCATTTCATGAACCTTGCTTTGCCATTCCTCGGGATGCCAGCTTCCGCCGGATGCGGGTTGGCCTGGATTTTCCTCATGCTGCATCACGTTGGCCCCCGCGCCATATTCACTGATGCAATACCCGCCAAACCGGCTGGAATCGCGAAAACCATCCAGGTAGATCCCGAATCCGTCCGACGCCCCAAACTGGCTGTACCAGCCCGGGTAAAAGTTCCAGCCTATCAGGTCCGGTATCCTGGTCATCTGAAACATATTCGTGAAACAGGCAGCGGCAATGGTGGGCCGGGTGGGGTCCTCGCCATGCGCCACATTGTTCAAGTCCTGAAGCTCCATGTGCGGGTCATCCGTGCGTTTGCCCCCGATTTCATTGAACAGGCTCCAGACAAAGATCGAGGGATGATTGATGTTTTGCCGGATCAAATCCAGCAACTGGCCGCGCGATGTGTCTTCAAAGGCCGCCGTGTCCCGCACCGCATTCACCTGCGGGATTTCAGCCCAGACCAGAATCCCTGCCTGGTCGCATAAATGATAAAAATAATCACTGTGCTGGTAATGCGCGCAACGCACCGCCGTGGCGCCCAGTTCCTGGATCAATTTCACGTCCTCCTCCATGTCCGCGTCGTCAATGGCCCAACCCTTCACCGGCCTGTCCTGGTGCCGGCACACTCCGTACACCGGGTAAGGCTGTCCGTTCAGGTAAAACCCGCGCTTGGGATCCACTCTGTAAAACCGCAAACCCAGGGATTGAACCACCTGGTCCACCAGTTCCGGCCCCTTGCGCAATTCCAGCACGCCGCTGTACAGGTAAGGATCCTTCCGGCCATTCCATAAATGCGGATTGGCAAGGACAAGCCTCAAATGAACAGGCTCGGTGTAGCCGGCAATCGCCAGAAATGTCTGCGAAACAGACGCCACGGTCACCCACTCCGCATTGGTCACGGAAGCCACGGCGGTCAGCGTCTGGTCACGGTCCGCGCCGTTGGATATCTGGGCCGTCACATCCAGCACGGCCTGATTGGTGGAAACCTCCGTCTGCAACCAAGCCACACCCGGCGAGGCATGGTCCAGGGGGCTGATATCCTGGCTGGCCGTCTCAATCAAGTGAACCGGACGGTACAAGCCGCCGTACACGTTGAAATCCCCGCCCAAGGGGGCAATGTCCGGCTGCGGGGCATTATCCACGCACACGGCCAGCAAATTGGTTCCCGAGTCAGACAGGTTGGTGGTGACTTCGTAGGCAAAAGCCCCAAATCCACCGCGGTGCTGTCCCAGCCAGCGGCCATTCCAATACACATCCGCCACCGTGCTGGCTGCCTCGAATCGTATGAAATATCGTCTTTGGGCTTGGACAGGAATAAGCACCTGGCAACGGTACCATCCCGGGCCTCGGTAATAATGTCCGCCCCGGTGCGCCTCTTCCCAACCCCAGTTATGAGGCAGGCTCACCACCGACCAGTCATGCGTGTCCAATCCGGGATTCCAGCCATCAGCCACTTTGCCCTCTTTGAAAACCCAACCCTCCCCGAGCAGCGTGTCGGACCGGACGCCTTCCCCACGGCTTATCGAGACTGCAAAAGCAAGAATGGCCGGCCAAAGGAACGGGATGGTCAAGGGCTTGAACATGGCAAATTATTTTTATTGATGACAAAAAAGTCCAGCCTGGATTGGACTTGAAGTCCAAATCAGACGCACCATGGGTTTTTGCAGGGTTGTTTGTGGTTGGCATGAGGATCAACAGATACCTTCAGTAAAAGCCTGTCTGAAAAGTGGAAAGGGTGCTGCGGCTGGGAATGAACAACTCCAATGGGAAGTGGGTTGGATGTGGAATGGCGGCTCCGATATTTTCTTACCCTGTTCCCCACTCCGCACAGAGGAGTTCGGCTTGTTGCAAAACGGTTTGCGTGGCCTTCTCCTGCTTGTCCGGCGGATAGCCAAATCTGCGGAGCACCCGTTTGACCATGACGCGCAGCCTGGCGCGGACGGATTCCTTGGCCGTCCAATCAATCGTGACATTGGCACGGATGGTCTTGACCAATTCCTGGGCGATAAATTTCAGGTTGTCGTCGCCCAACGCCTTCACGGCGCTGTCGTTGGTTTCGAGCGCGTCGTAAAACGCGACTTCATCCTGGCTTAGGCCGAGGTTTTTGCCGCGCTTCTCCGCCTGCCGCATTTCCTTGGCAAGCTGAATCAATTCCTCAATCACCTGCGCGGTTTCAATCGCGCGGTTCTGGTATTTGCGAATCGAGTTTTCCAGCAGGTCGGCAAACGACTTGGATTGAATCAGGAATTTTTTCGAGCGCAGTTTGATTTCGTTGTTGAGCAGCTTGCGCAACAGCTCAACCGCAAGATTTTTTTGCGGCATCCCGCGCACCTCGGCCAGAAAATCATCCGACAGGATCGAAATGTCCGGCTTCTTTAATCCCGCGGCGGCAAAGATGTCCACCACTTCATCCGACGTGACGGCGCGGGAGATGATCTGTCGGATGGCGGCGTCAATTTCTTCCGGCGATTTCTCCTTGTCGCTGGTGACGTTTTTGGCGATGGCAGCGCGGACGGCCTGAAAAAATCCAACATCGTCGCGAAGTTCAATCGCCTTCGCATGTGGCACGGCGAGCGCGAACGCTTGCGACAATTCCGTGACGGCGCGAAGAAATTTCTGTTTATGCTCGTCAGGATTTTTGGCCCTCGCGGCTTTGGCGTAAATGAATTCCTGCGCCGCTGGCAGCAAGCCGAGCTTTTCCGCCGGCTTGCCGGTCGTCCATTTGGACCAGTCGAAACCATGGAAGTGATCGCGGCAAATTTCGTATTTTTCCAGCATGACGGCGACGGCCTCCTCCTGGTCAATCGCCGTCCGGCCATGTCCGCCGCTCTCGGTGTAGGTCGCCAGCGCCTGTTTCAACTCATGCGCCAAGCCGAGATAATCCACCACCAGGCCGCCGGGTTTGTCTTTGAAAACGCGGTTCACGCGGGCGATGGCCTGCATGAGTCCGTGGCTGCGCATGGGTTTGTCCAGATACATCGTGTGCAAACACGGCGCGTCAAAACCGGTCAGCCACATATCACGCACGATGACGATTTTGAACGGGTCACTACCCTTCTTGAACCGCTTTGCCAGCGCCTCCCGGCGCGGTTTGTTGCGGATGTGATCCTGCCAGGGCAGCGGGTCGCTGGCCGAGCCGGTCATCACGACCTTGATGGCGCCTCTGTCGTCGTCCTCATGGAACCAGTCGGGGCGCAGGGCGAGGATCTCCCGGCAGAGGTCGACGCAGATGCGCCGGCTCATGCAGA